>NZ_WTKT01000012.1:0-143661 GCF_011378685.1 Pseudoalteromonas sp. C8 | reverse complement strand
ATGCTTAACTGAATGGTGTTAACTAATTAGCGGGTTATTTTTTATTTGGCTAAATTTTAATTATTGATTTTAGAGAGTAATGCAGGATTTATTACGAGATTTCGTACGCCGTGAGCGTGATCTTCATTAAAGGTGTTACTTTCACACCATTTGCCAACACTGTTTATATCAACCTTTGCTACTTTTGGTTTAACTGACCATGTTACTTGAAAAGGAGAGCCTGCCTCGTTGTAACTAGGGCCAGTAGTTGAACCGCTATAAACAACCGGTTTACCCGTATTTGTAGGTGTAGCAATAGCTTGATAGTAACCATTAACAGATGACACGGCGCTTATTTGAGCAAAATCAAGTGCGTTAGCATCGTTTACTAATACATATACTTGAGCTTCAACACGTAGTTGCGGATTTTTAATCGAATCACTTAAACAGCTACCCAAGGTAGGGCCTGGTTTTACAATTGCTGACGTATGAACGTTATGAACCTCAATGGTATCGCCAACTAAAAGCGCGCCGTGATCGCTCGGACAAATTTCAATTTTTGCTGGTTTACTTTCACTTTTAGTTAAAGAGCCTGAATATAAGTAGCCACTTTTAAAGCCTTTTCCATTACCATTTCCGGCATATTTACTAAACTCGCCACCGGCATGTTCAGCATTTTTATGAAAGTGTATATTACATAAGTTCATATTTGATGAAGTTGGAGCATGAGAGAAAACTACGGTGTTTTCGCCTTTATAATTATCAATATTGCGTGGAGATTGTGGGCCAAAGCCTTTATTCTCAGTATTTTTAGCAAGTGCTGCACGCTGCATTTTTATTATGTCGTCATTTGCTATTTCGTTGTTAGCTTTAGCTAGCGTATTAAAAGACAGGATAGTGATTACAGCAGAAATTACACTTATTTTTGTTTTGATTGTCATTGAGTCAGTGCCTTTAAATCATGTTTTACGTAACAATTAAGTTAACAGTTCTTGTTTTTCGTAAAATAATCCTAAAATGATAAATAATCAAACTAATGCAAAACTATTTTATAGATAAATCGTATTTTAAAATAAGTGCATCTATATAGCGGGTGCGTAATGTGTGTTGTTTTTCATGATCGGCGCCATGCCCTAATGCTTTGTTTAAAAGCTTCATGGCGGGGTGCAGTAGCGCTCTTTCTTCTTGGCTTAAGCTCGCTTTACTGCGCAGTTCTGTAATGTCGTCAACTAATAGCCTGCCAATATCTACCGAGACTATTTCGTCTATTAATCCATTTTGAGTAAGCACGCCGTACTTACTGCATAAAAACTGTTGCCAAATTTGCTGCAAGTGCTCGTCTATTTCGCAGCCAAATAGCTCTTCGCTAAACGTAAATCCTTGCTGAGCGAGCTTAGTTAGGCTTGCAGTATATTGCTGTGCAAAATAATTAAAAGCATGGCTTGATGATTCTATTTTTTGTTTTAAAAGACCTTGACCCCAATTAACACAGCCGCGCGGGTAATAGTCGTCATACTCTTCGCATTCATACAAACCTGAATATGAGCTGCAGCTAAGTTGACTTTTAATACAGTAACTTGGTTTTGGGAAAACACTTCGCTCTTGCCAAGCTAAAAGTGTATCTGCATCTATATTTAATGCTTGGCACAGTTCATCGGTGTTATAAAAATGAGTTGCTAAGTAGTCAGATAAACGCATAAAGCCTCTGGTATCGTTAAAAATAAAATACTGTTCATATATACAGTTATTCATTTTGTATTACCAAACTTAATAACACAAGAAATTTTATAATTAAATGTAGGCTTACACCTCCAAAAGTACCGGCAATTATGTTACAAATAGCGCAAGTTTTATAAATAATGATTTTTTATGCGCACCCTAGACCAAATTAAACAAGCAAGCCTTATTACAGCTATTAAAACGCCATACTTAGCAAACGGTGAAATAGACCTAGCAAAGTACGATGAACTCGTAGAAATACAAATTGCAGCAGGCGTTGACGGCATTGTAGTTGGTGGCACAACAGGCGAAGGCCAGTTAATGAACTGGGAAGAGCATTTAATGCTTATAGCGCACAGTGCAAACAAGTATGGTGACAAACTGGTTATTGTCGGTAATACCGGTAGTAACAACACCCGTGAAGCGATTAAAGCAACTAAATATGGCTTTGCCAGCGGTATGGATGCAGCACTGCAAATTAATCCATATTACGGACGTACGTCTATTGCGGGTGTTAAAGAGCACTTTAAGCGCGTACTTGATATTGGACCTGCCTTTATTTACAACGTAGCAGGGCGAACAGGTCAAGACCTAACACCTGATATTATTGAGCCACTCGCTAAACATGAATATTTTATTGGTGTAAAAGAGTGTGGCGGTAATGAACGTATTGCCCATTATGAACAACAAGGTATTGCATGTTGGTCGGGTAACGATGACGAAAGTCACGATGCGCGCCACACACATAAAGCGCACGGTGTTATTTCGGTTACTTCTAACTTAATACCTGGGTTATTCCGTCAGTTAATGGATACTAAAAATGATGAGTTAAATACATCATTACAACCATTAATGAACTGGTTGTTCTGTGAACCAAACCCCATTGCTATTAATACCGCGTTGATGATGACAGGTGCAGTAAACCCTGTATTTAGATTACCGTATTTACCGCTTAGTGATGAGCAGCAAGCTCAAGGCGAAGTGTTAATTAATGAGTTAAATAACAACGATGTTGTTGGCGGCACAGCTAAGTGTATAAAGCAGGACGATATAGCCCTTCTTTCTTAGCAATATGAGCAAGCACTGAACAAAGTGTTAGTTCAGTGCTTTTTGTTAATGATTATTTACTTCTATTGCTAAAATCGGTAAAATTCCTTCCCTTATATCTTATAAAATATGCAGAGCTGTGAAATTTGTTGTTGAAGAACTCGCTATATGGATAAAGCCCGAACAGCGACAAATAAAAGAGAGTAATTGGTTTGATTCCTCCGTATTAAATCTTAGTTGGGTGCCTGCTATGCAGCGACGCCGAATGACTTCCTTTATTAAAATGGCACTCTTTAGTGCTCATCAAGTAAGCACTCAAGGTAACTATGTTAATTTACCGAGTGTTTTTTCTTCTCGCCACGGTGATTTTCACAAAACGTCTAACTTACTTATTGATGTAGTAAATGATCAGCCACTGTCGCCCACTGGTTTTGGGTTAAGTGTGCATAATGCCGCATCGGGACTTTTTGGGATAATACAGGGTAATACAAGTGCTACAAATGCTATTGCTGCAGGAGCCGAAAGCTTTATTTATGCACTCGTAGATGGCTTTGTAAGACTTGCTGATAACGATCAGCAACACATGTTAATAGTTCATACCGATGAGACTCTCCCCGATCTTTACGCTCAGTACGCCGATGAACAGCAAATAGCACACTCTATTGGTTTAATAATAAGAGCGCCGCAAAAAGGCGAACCCCATTTTAGTTTAAACAAAGTATTTAATACGGGCATGGAAAAAAGCGACTTACCAATGAGTATTCAATGCGCTAAAGCTTTGTATGAGCGAAGCAATACATTACTTGTTCATAACACGCTTGAGCACGATTGGCAGCTTACATACCATGCTTAAAAATGTACAAAGGCTATGTGGGTTGATTTGGCGGATTATTGCTACTGCATTTTGCTTTTCAGTTTTTGGAATGGGTGGTTTAGTATTAGCCTTTATTGTTTTTCCTGCTCAGCGCCTATTTCAAAGTGACTCAGTTAAACAAAAGATTAAGGCTCGAAAAACAGTACATTACAGCTTCAAATTGTTTGTTAGTTTAATGCATGTAACGGGCGTTATTCGATTTCATGTTAACGATAAAGCAAAAATTGAAGGCTTAAAAGGGCAGCTACTATTGGCAAACCATCCTTCTTTAATTGATGTTGTTGTTTTAATTTCGGTAGTAAAAAATGCAGATTGCGTAGTAAAGGCACATTTATTTAAAAATCCTTTTATGCGCGGCGTTATTAAAAGCACCGGCTATATAAGTAATGACGATCCGCAGGAGCTATTACGAGAGTGCGAGCGCAGTTTGCAAAAGGGTAATAACTTAATTGTATTTCCTGAAGGGACACGGACAGAGCCTCACAAAACATTAAAGTTTAAACGAGGCGCTGCAAATATTGCAATTAGATGTCATGCGCCCATTACTACTTTTTTAATTAAAATGAAGCCAAACACTTTAACCAAAGGCACACCTTGGTATAAGGTCGCGCCATATCAGGCGCATTTTACAATGGGGCTTGCGAGCCAGCAGTTTAATTGTGCAACGTACGACAGCGATATGCCTGCGATGCAATCACGCCAATTGACTAAAGATTTACAACATTATTTTACACAAGAGCTAAAAAATATATGAGCGAATTAAAAGAACAAATAAAACAACTGATTATCTCAAGCCTTGACCTTGAAGACATGACCACTGCTGACATACAAGATGATGACGCTTTATTTGTAGATGGCCTAGGACTAGACAGCATAGATGCATTAGAGCTTGGCCTTGCGATAAAGAAGCAATTTGATGTGAAAATAGATGCAAACTCTGATCAAACTAAAGCGCACTTTGCCTCAGTTAATTCTTTAGCAAAATTTATTGAACAAGCACGTTCTTAATATATAAAAGTAGGAAGAAAGATGAAAACCGCTGCTGAAATTTATGATGTATTACACGGCATTTTAGAAAACGAATTTGAAATAGACCCAGAAGATATTAGCTTAGAGGCTAACCTGTACCAAGATCTTGATTTAGACAGTATTGATGCAGTTGACTTAGTTGTGAAATTAAGAGAAATCACAGGTAAAAAAATTGAGCCTGATGCCTTTAAGCTTGTGCGCACAGTGCAAGACATAGTCACCGAAATAGAAAAGTTAGTTAACTAATACTATGTTAAAAGCAGTTTTAACAACGTTAATTATGATTTGCTTGGCTTGCTACCCTATTATTGTGTACGTAGGCCTTACGCGTTTTAATAGTCAGATTATTACAGTATTACTGCTATTTTTACTCGGGCTTAGACTTTGGTTAAGCAGAGCCTTGTTTGATAAAATGCCGTGGTTAAAGCCCGCTACATTTTTAGCAGCCATTACTATTTTGATTTCCAAGATAATGGATAGCGACTTAGGGCTGCGTTTGTATCCCGTAATCATTAATTTAGTTATGTTAGTTGTGTTTGCGTATTCTTTGTATAAAGGGCCTTCTATTATTGAAACCTTTGCGCGCATTACTGAGCCCTCACTTGATGAAAACGGTGTAATTTATACAAAAAAAGTAACGCTAGTGTGGTGTGTGTTTTTTGTATTCAACGGTGGTATTGCCCTGTACACCAGTATTTTTAGTAGCCTAGAAACCTGGGCTTTTTATAATGGTTTTATTGCTTACTTAGCTATGGGCACATTGTTTGCTATAGAGTGGCTAGTCAGACAAAAAGTAAAAAGGAACGCCGGTGTTTAATGCTTTTCAAAGTAATGCGATAAGAACATGTTTTAATCATACTGATAATGATATTTCGGAGCGTCAGTTTGTTAGTGATATAAACGAAGTTTTAGCAAAGCTATCAACGTTAAATGCTAAATCATCGGTTGTTTTATACACCACAGACACCTACAAATTTGCCGTGTACTTATTTGCTTTGGCACTACACGGAAATACAGTGATTTTGCCGCCTAATGGGCAACCTGCAACGTTAAACTCCTTGCTTAAACAAACACCTTTTTTTATTGGTGAGTCTGAATTAGTAGCCGATTTAGAGGCTGATTTTTTAGATATAGGAACCTTAGTCAATCAACCCCACTTTGTATCTATTGAAACAATTAAATGGCCTCAAGAAGGCACAATTGTTTTTTACACGTCGGGCTCGTCGGGTAAAGCAAAGCCAATTGTAAAAACGTGGCAGGTAATAAATAAAGAATTAAGTACATTAATTAATAGCTACGCACTGATTGATAATCCTATTTTTATAGCGAGTGTTTCGCATCAGCATATATACGGCTTATTGTTTAGATTATTGTGGCCATTACGTGCAGGAAAGGTTGTAAATACAGAGCTATTGCATTACCCAGAACATATAGCTACAAAGCTCAAGTTATTTAAAAAAGTAGTGTTTGTTTCAAGCCCAGCGCAGTTAAAACGGTTATGTATTGATAATGTTTTAGTGGATGATAAGTCTCATTTACAATGGATTTTCTCATCAGGTGGACCGCTATTAAACGAAGATGCTGTATCGTTGTTTACGCAATTAAATAAACCAGTTACACAAGTTTTTGGTAGTACCGAAACCGGTGGTATCGCATATCGACAAGTTACTTCACTTGAAAAGGTTAGCCTTTGGCAGCCTTTTTCGGGTATTAAAGTACGGGCTTTGGACGATCAGCGTTTAATTTTAAACTCACCGCTCGTTCGCGACAAAAATTACCCTTTAGATGATAGAGGCGAAGTACTTAAAAATGGTCAATTTAGATTATTAGGCCGATTCGATCGAATTATAAAATTAGAAGAAAAACGATTAAGTTTAGATGAGCTAGAACAACATTTGTGTACTAGTGAGTGGGTAAGTGAAGCTAAAGTAATCGCCTTGCCTGGTGAGCGGTTAATTGTAGGCGCTATTGTTGTGCTTACGCATAAAGGGCAGATATTTTTTAATGGTGACGGTAAGTTAGCTACAAATAATTTATTAAAAGCGCATGCATTAGCGCGCTTTGAGCGAATTTGTATCCCTAAAAAGTGGCGTTTTGTAGATCAATTACCATACAACTCACAGGCAAAGTTAAATTTAAAAGCATTGGAGAGTCTTTTTGCAAAAGTTGACTAAAACACAGCCTGATTTACTGTCTTGTGAAAAAGCAGAGCAAAAGTATAAATTAAGCTTACTAGTTCCTCATGATTTAGATTATTTCAAAGGACATTTTACGGATGGCCCAATACTCGCAGGTGTTGTGCAATTAGACTGGGCTGTAGCTGCAATTTGTAAATATTATAATGTTCAGCAACCTGCTAAAAATGTTGAAGTATTAAAATTTCAGGTAGTGATTACCCCAGGTATAACAATCGAATTATTGCTTGAGCAAAAGTCAGAGAATAAATATACCTTTTCGTATAATTCAAATAAAGGACAGCATGCATCTGGCCGTGTTGTTTTTGATAGCCTGATAAATGAATAACTTTTGTATTGTTATCCCAAATTATAATCACATTACGGTTATTGATGATGTACTGAGCCAACTATCGTCATTTAATCTTCCTATTATTATGGTTGATGACGCAAGCAACGTCGAAGCTAAAAATGTGTTCAGTAAGCTTGATGCAAAATACGCGCAGTTGAGCGTAGTTGCCCACGACGATAATCAAGGCAAAGGCGGCGCGGTACAAACAGGCTTAAAGCAGGCACATAAGCTAGGTTTTTCGCATGCGATACAGATTGATGCAGATGGGCAGCATGACTTATCTGATATTAAAAAACTAATAGCGCTTTCAAACGCTCAGCCTAAAGCGCTTATAAGCTGTTGCCCAATATATGACGATTCAGTGCCTAAACACCGTTATTTAGCACGTTATTTAACGCATGTTTGGGTATGGATTGAAACGTTAAGTTTTACAATTGTAGATTCAATGTGTGGCTTTAGAGTGTATCCGCTTGAGCAAAGTACAAAGCTAATTGATGAGGTGTCGCTTGGAAAACGCATGGATTTTGACCCCGAAATTTTAGTGCGTTTATATTGGCGCAATGTGCCTTTTGTATTTTTACCTAGCCAAGTAATTTACCCCGAAAATGGGCTTTCTCATTTTCAGCCATTACACGATAACGTGCGTATTTCGTGGTTACACACCCGCTTGTTTTTTGGAATGTTGATTCGCTCTCCTGTGTTAATTTGGCATAAATTAAAGAGGCGTTATGGCGGCTAAACACTGGTCTAAAATGCAAGAGCGCGGTAATTTCTTAGGTATTCAAATACTGTTATTTGCTCATAAATTACTGGGTAGAAAAGGGCTGTGGATTGTTTTGTTTCCTGTGGTTTTTTATCTTTTTTTAACAGGAAAAGTAGCGCGTGTAGCATCTAAAGTGTTTTTAGAGCAAGTTAATGTTTACCAAGGCTGCAAACAACCTGTTACGTTTAAAATGCAATTAACGCACTTTTGCAGTTTTGCAGATAGCGCATTAGATAAAATTGATGCTTGGCTTGGGCGAATAACTCAACGTGATATTAAATACACTAATGAGCATTTATTTGCTGAGCTAGATGAGCAAAATCAAGGGGCTATTTTTATAGGTTCCCACTTGGGTAATTTAGAGGTGTGCAGGGCACTTAGCCAGCACCGCAGCAGTAAAAAAATAAATGTACTGGTGTTTACCCATCACGCTGTTGAATTTAATAAAATGCTTAAAAAGATTAACCCAGATGTGTCGGTTAATTTAATACAAGTGACTGATATGGGGCCTGACTTAGCTATTTTACTAAAAGAAAAAGTAGAGCAGGGAGAAATAATCGTTATTGTTGGTGACAGAACAAGCACAACAACGGCTTCTCGGTCGGTACAGGTACCGTTTTTAGGCAAAAATGCCCCATTTTCACAGGGGCCTTTTATATTAGCCGCGCTGCTTGATTGCCCTGTTTACTTTTTGTTTTGTTTAAAAGATAAAAAAAGCAAAAAGTATCAAGTGATATTTGAACATTACAGCCAATCATTAAAAATGCCTCGACGAGAGCGACAGCAGGCGCTAACACTTATTATTACTGACTATGCACAGCGTTTGAGTTATTACGCAGCTTTATATCCTTATCAGTGGTTTAATTTTTACGATTTTTGGAAAAGTGATCAGCAGGTAGTACGCGATCAATCAATGGAGAACAAGTGTGACTGAACAAAATATACAGCTTTTTGGCAATCAGCGATTATCAATTGAAGATATTGTTCGAGTTGCCTTTAATGAAACACAAGTGCAATTAAATAGCTGTGAAACTTTTAGCGTTAAAATTAATAGCGCTTTGCGTTTTTTAGACACACTTTTAAAAGAAGATGGCGTGATTTACGGCGTTACTACTGGTTACGGTGATTCTGTAACGGTGGCTGTACCCCTTGGTTTAGTTAATGAATTACCTCTGCATTTAACTCGCTTTCACGGTTGTGGACTTGGGGATGTATTTAATAAAGTTCAAGGGCGTGCAATTTTAGCGACCCGCTTAACATCACTTTCACAGGGCTACTCTGGTATTAGCTGGGAAATGCTGCACCTACTTAAAGATTACTTAAATAACGATATAGTGCCTGTGATCCCGCAAGAAGGGTCAGTAGGTGCCAGTGGCGATTTAACACCGTTATCTTACGTTGCAGGTGCGATGGTAGGCGAGCGTGATGTGTTTTACAAAGACCAAGTACGTAACAGTGCAGAAGTTATGAAAGAAGTTGGCTTAGAACCACTAACACTAAGGCCAAAAGAAGGTCTTGCCGTTATGAATGGCACAGCGGTAATGACTGCATTAGCGTGTTTAGCGTTTGATAGGGCTAATTACTTAGCTAAACTGGCGAGCCGTATTACTGCATTATCAAGCTTAGCGCTTAAAGGAAATAGCCATCATTTTGATGAGATATTATTTTCAGTTAAGCCACATCCTGGGCAGCAACAAATTGCACGTTGGATAAGAGACGATTTAAACCATCACGATCACCCTCGTAATGCAGACAGACTTCAAGATAGGTATTCAATCCGTTGTGCACCCCATGTTATTGGTGTGCTGCAAGACAGTCTGCCGTTTTTTAGGCACATGATAGAAAACGAGCTTAACTCAGCAAACGATAACCCAATAATTGACGGCCAAGGTGAGCATGTATTACACGGCGGGCATTTTTACGGAGGCCATATTGCAATGGCAATGGATAGCATGAAAACAGCCGTTGCAAACCTTGCTGATTTAGCCGACAGACAAATCGCTTCTTTGGTTGATACTAAGTACAACAATGGGCTACCTTCAAACTTGTCTGATAGTGCACCAGAGCGCCGTTATATTAATCATGGTTTTAAAGCGGTTCAAATTGGCTGTAGTGCTTACACAGCAGAGGCATTAAAGCTAACCATGCCGGCCAGCGTTTTTTCTCGCTCTACGGAGTGTCATAATCAAGATAAAGTGAGTATGGGAACTATTGCGTCTCGCGATTGTTTACGTATTTTACAGCTAACAGAACAAGTGTTAGCAAGTACGTTATTAGCAAGTATTCAAGGTGTTAGATTGCGTATAAAACAAGGCGATCTTGAGTTTTCGACTTTAACGCAAGATATGCAAAACATGTATACCGATATAACTGATTACTTTGAAAACCTCACTGAGGATAGACCAATGGAAGCCGTGCTAAGGCAAACAATAGGGTATATTCAAACTAAACGTTGGGCGTTGTATGAATAGTAAAGGTGCATTATTAACGCATGTGGTAGAAATTGAAATTCCATTTCATGACTGCGACCCAATGAATGTTGTATGGCATGGTAACTACCCACGTTATTTAGAAGTAGCGCGCTGCGAGTTACTGCGTTTATTTGATTATGATTACCCGCAAATGCATGAATCGGGCTACGCGTGGCCAATTGTTGATATGCAAATAAAGTATGTTGCCTCAGCAGTATTTACTCAAAAAATTAAAGTAGCGGCTTACTTAAAAGAATACGAGAACCGACTACGGATTGATTACGTAATCACTGACTCGCTAACTAATAAGCGCCTTACTAAAGCCTCAACCACGCAAGTTGCGGTTGAGGTTAGCTCCAAAGAAATGCAATTTGAATCACCCGCTATTTTATTTAATAAGTTAAAAGCGGTTTTGAATTAAATTTTTATTTTATAGGCGATTAAATGAATTTTTTAAAATGTTTTACATTGAGCATAGCCATTAGCTTTTTGCTGTTTTGCTCTGTAGTAAATGCAGCAGCTATTAAAGGTGAGTTTAAGCAATATAAGCAATTTAATGGATTTGCTAAGCCTTTTATTTCGTCGGGTGTTTTTTCGTTAATTGATGAAAAGCTAATTTGGCAAGTGAAAATGCCTGTTGAGAGTATGCTCATAATAGAAAACGGCAAAGTGCTTGCACAAAATGCCAATGGTGAGTTAATACCACAACCCGGTAGCGAGCAGTTTGTAGGATTACTGAGTGACTTACTTAGCGTAAATATGAGTGCGCTGGAAACACGTTTTGACATTGCTAAAATGCAAGACAGTTGCACACAGTTAACGCCAAAAGAAGCGATGCTACAGCAATTATTTAGTGATTTTATTTTATGTGAAACTGCTAAGCAAGTGAGCAGTATTACACTAAATGAGCACTCAGGAAATAACACAAAAATTGAGTTTACTTATTCCAAATAAAATTATGTTTTTAAATAATGCAGTGGTTAATTAAGGGAATAGTGCAGTGACAAAACGAATTACCGTTATTGTAGGGTGGTTTAGCAGTTTAATTTTACTTTTTGCTGCAGCTTTTTGGCTGTCTAAACCAACGTTTAGCGCCGATATGTTTAGCTTATTGCCAAAATCGCATTCCCAAATTGCACATGCGGAAGATGTTTTTTTTCAGCAAAATGCTAATCGTATTATGTTCTCGATTGCAGGAAGTAATAAAAATAAAGCATTTGATGATTTCCAAAAATGGCTCGGCGATAATGCAATTAAAAGCACATTTAACTTTCCGTCCGTTAACGATTTAGCGCAAACATTCTCACCTTTCAAACATGCGTTATTAAGTGATACTTACAAGCAAATATTAAGCAAAAAAACAACGTTTGAACATTATTACCTTGAGCAAATAAATCAGTTAGGCAACCCATTTGTAAGTGCTACCTTAAGCAAAGATACAAGTTTGAGCTTAGCGGCCTTTATAGAAGATAACTTAAAACAAAGCCAATTGTTTACGCTTGAACAAGGTCGTTTAACTCGACGTTTAAAAGGCGTTGAATACCGTGTCATTTTGGCAAACTTAGCGCCCGAAAATTTAGGGGTTAATAAATCAATTGATTTAGCTGGCGCGATAATTAAACAGATAAATATACTTAATAAAACCTACCCTGATTTAAGCATTACTTACTCTGGTGTGCTATTTCATACGGCTGAAAATGCTAAACAAGCTAAATACGAGATGAGCCTGTTTGGTGGCATTAGCTTATTAGCCCTTATTGTTATGGTATTTTGGGTATTTAGGCGTTTAAACAGTATTTTATTAGCAAGCTTTACCGTACTGAGTGCACTTATTGGTGGCGCTATTGCTATGGTGTTGCTGTTTAATACTATTCATTTATTAACGCTTGTTTTTGCAGTTACCTTGATTGGTATTGCCATTGATTATGCATTTCATGGTATGACTGATTTAGCCAAAAAAGAGCATGAAAAAGGCTACAGCAAAGGGACTCAATCTGCGCTTTTACTCTCTCTTATTACGACTACGCTGGGTTATTGCTGCTTACTAGGTGCACCACTAACGTTATTATCTCAAGTTGGTGTGTTTGTTATTGCGGGTTTAGTGAGTGCTTGGCTATTTACAGTTTCAGTTTTGCCATTGTGGCAATCTACACTCACGTTATCGCCTTCGAGTTTATTGATGAGTCAAAAGCTCATTAAGGTTTTTTTATACTGCAATAGTTTAAAAAAGCCAATACTCATTACATTATTAGCCCTTATAAGTGCGTTATTTTTAATAAAACCCATTAGCTTTAATGATGATGTAAAGCTATTAAATGCAAGCTCCGAGCATTTAATGCTAAACGAAAAAAAGCATTTGTTATTACTTGGGCAATGGGACACCCAAATTGTTTTTATGTTTGCAGATAGCGACGAAGCGCTATTACAAAAGCAAGAACAATTTTTAAAACGCTTAACCCAACTAAACCCTAATTTTAAACATAACAGCATTAGCCATTGGTTGCCTAGTTTACAAAAGCAGAGGGATAACCAAGCCTTGTTTGAACAGGCAAAAAACAAAGGGACTTTGAATATTGCTGAGCGCGTTACAGGGCAAGTGCTAGCAAGTACAAAAGCGCCCTTATTAACTTATGAAACACTCGCCACGAGTACATTTAAACCATTACTGCTTTCTCAAATGGTTGTTGAGTCAGAACAATCGATAACGTGGATGTCTATTTCGGGTATTTCATCTGATCAATTAATTAATGAAGTTGAAAAAAGTAAAGGTGTTTATATTTATAATAAACCTAAACAAATTAGTGTTTTATTAAGTGATTACCGTGAATATTTACTATTAAGCCTAGTGTTTGCGGGTTTTATTAGTTGGCTGCTTTTTAGTTGGCGATTTACGATTAAGATAGCGCTGCTGCAGGTGACCATTTTATCTGTTGTGGTGTTGAGCATGCTTTGGGTATGTAATGCGATTCAAGGTAGCTTGTCGTTATTTAATTTACTCGGTGCGTTACTTGTTATTGCCTTAGCAATTGATTACCTCGTTTTTTATCAAATAAATAAGTTAGAGCCCAAAAATGTGTTGGCGATTAGCTTATCGGCTGCGTCATCAATGTGGGTATTTGGCATGTTGAGTGCATCTGATACACCGGCTATTTTTAGCTTTGGGCTGAGTGTAATGGTAGGGATTTTAGCTATTTACTTTTTATCACCGCTGAGTGTTTTAAAGCCTCAAAAGGAACAATAATTTGAATAACCTTGAGCAGTACGATGTTGTTGTTATTGGCGCTGGGCCTTCTGGTGCATTGGCTAGTAGTCTTTTAGTTCAAAAGGGATGGCGGGTACTGGTACTTGAACAGCAGGCGTTTCCACGTTTTTCAATTGGTGAAAGCTTACTGCCGCAATGTATGGCGTACTTAGAAGACGCGGGCTTAATCGATACACTACATAACAATGCAGCGGCTTTAGGTTTTCAGTTTAAAGATGGCGCTGCTTTTCATCGGGCAGGGCAAAATACAACTATAAATTTCACTGAAAAATTTACTAAAGGCCCAGGCACTACGTATCAAGTGAAAAGAGCCGACTTTGACAAATTATTAGCAGACAAAGCACAAGGACAAGGCGTAGAAATCAGATATAAGCACACGGTGGTTGACTACTGTGATGAGCCAAATGGTGCATCATTAGTGGTACACAATGAGCAGCAGCAAGCTTATCGCGTTAATGCCCGATTTGTATTGGACGCAAGTGGCTTTGGGCGTGTATTACCAAAACTGTTAGATTTAGAGCTTCCTTCTAACTTTCCTGTTCGAAGCGCTTATTTTAGTCACTTTAAAGACAACATTAGTGATACAAGCTTCGATCGAAATAAAATTTTGATTACCGTACACCCTCAATATTCTGATGTGTGGTATTGGCTTATTCCCTTTAGTGATGGTACTGCGAGTATTGGGGTTGTGGCGCAGTCAGAGCGTTTTAATGATGATGAATCTAGCGATTTACTAAATCAATTTATAGAGCAAGACCCTTATTTAAAAACACTGTTAGCACAGCGTGAGTTATTAACTCCAGCAAAAAATATAAAAGGCTACTCGGCAAATGTGAGTAAGTTATATGGTAAGCACTTTGCTTTATTGGGTAATGCGGGGGAATTTTTAGACCCGGTATTTTCATCAGGTGTAACAATTGCACTCAAATCTGCAAATTTAGTTGCCCCACTTGTTGATCGCTATTTAAAAAACGAAGTCGTCGATTTTGACGCTCACTACGCACAGCCATTACAAGCTGGAGTCGATTGTTTTAGAACATTTGTAACAGGGTGGTACGATACGCGTTTTCAGGATGTGATATTTTACTCTGAACAAAATACTCAGGTGCGAGAAATGATTAGTGCTATTTTAGCGGGCTACGCATGGGATACAAATAACCCATTTGTTGCACAAAGTGAACGCCGTTTAAATGTGTTGGCTCAGTTATGTCAAAATTAATTAAGTATGCGGTGTGTAGTGTATTTATATTTGCTGTATTGAGCGCATGTACGAGTTTTACAGCATCTAAAAATAGAGTGTATCTATCACCTAATATTCAATTAAATATTAATAGCGTGCCAGCACAAATGTTTGATAAGTCTTGGCAGCATGTTTTGTATATTACGAATCAGCAAAAAACACACACTGTATTTGCCCAATTAGCTATAAATGACAAAGGTGCAATTAAGTTATTGTTAATGACAGTGCAAGGCTTTCCAATTATGGAGCTTGAAAAACCTTTAAATGGCCCAGTAAAAACACGAAATATGCTGGCGGTAGAAGGGATAGACCCTCATTATATTTTAGCGGATATTGCATTAGTACATTGGCCAGTAGCATTTTTACAAAAGCAGTTAGAGGGTGCTTTAATAAAGCAGGTTGGCTCTAATCGGGAAGTATTTAACGATGAGGGTACATTTATCACCATTGACTATAGTGATGATTCGACAACGTTGAACAATATTTTACATCAGTATCAAATAACATTTAAAAAGGTAGCACAGTGACATATTGGCTGAATGATTTAGGCATTGTGAGTGCGATGGGCATAGGCCAAGATGCAACTACAACAAGCTTAAATAAATATAACCCTGCAACTCCTTTATTAACTTTAAATAAAAGTTTAAGTGCTGAGCAAACTCCGCTGTATGTCGGGCAAGTTCAGTCTATTGCTTTATCAAATAATAAACGTATCAATACATTTATTGATCTAGCTTTAGAGCAGATTAAGCCAACCTTAGATAAACTTTCGCATATTGATAAGTCGCGTATCGCAATTGTAATGGGTACTAGTACATCAAGTATTCATGATGGCGAAAGAGCGCGTAAAAGCTATGAAAGTACAAAACTCTGGCCTGATGACTTTAGTTACAGTGATCAAGAGTTAGCTACACCCGCTCATTACATTGCACATAAAATAGGGGCTCTAGGGCCTTGTTACAGTATTTCTACTGCGTGCACGTCGAGTAGCAAAGCGTTAATTAGCGCCCGAGCTTTGCTAAATGCTGATTTAGCCGATGTGGTAATTTGTGGTGGTGCGGATAGTTTGTGCCAATTAACAATTAATGGCTTTGACTCGCTCGCTTCTTTAAGCTCGGGTTTATGCCAGCCTTTTTCTAGCACCAGAGACGGCATTAATATTGGTGAAGGGGCCGCTTTATTTGTAATGACTAAAAATAAGCCAATAACAAATAACGGCATTATGTTACTAGGCAGTGGCGAAAGCTCAGATGCGCATCATATGTCAGCCCCCGATCCTAATGGGATGGGCGCCCAAGCCTCAATGGAAAAAGCACTAAAAAGCGCAAAGTTATCCTGTGGTGATATTGATTATATTAACGCTCACGGTACGGCTACTGTAAAAAATGACGAAATGGAAGCACTTGCAATTAATCGCGTGTTTGGCAACAATACCCCGCTTAGCTCAAGTAAGCATTTAACAGGGCATACTCTTGGTGCTGCAGGCGCCATTGAAGCCGGTATATGTTGGTTATTATTAAAAGACAGCGGCCAACATATGCTGCCGTATAACGCGATTAAAGAAGGCAGTGATTTGGCTGATATAAAAATAATAAAACAAGCGTTTAAGCCCGCTCTTAAATATTGCTTATCTAATTCATTTGCGTTTGGCGGTAATAATGCCAGCTTAATATTGGGAGTTAACGTTGACTAATTACCCTATAGAGCAAGTAGTCCCGCATGATGCGCCTATGATTTTAATAGATAGCCTTTTAACACACAGCGAAGATGAAGCTCAATGCGGCGTTACTATAACTGAGCAAAGCCCTTTTTTTAGTCCTGCAATTAACGGCGTACCTAGCTATATTGGTGTTGAGTACATGGCGCAGTCTATTGCCGCTTACGCTGGTGCGTTAGCGAATGATGAAAATAAACCTGTAAAAATTGGTTTTTTAATTGGCACGCGAAAGTATCAAACTTATCAACCGTGTTTTAAAAACGGCAGTAAGCTGACTATTGAAGTGAAAAAGCTATATCAAGAAGAGTCAGGTTTAAGTGTATTTGAATGCCAAATACTCGTGTGTGAAACTCTACTTTGCCAAGCAAAAATTAATGTATTTCAGCCTGAAAACCCGTTGGAATTTATAAGAGAAAATCAATGACAAAAAGAATTTTAGTTACGGGTTCAAGCCGTGGTATTGGTAAAGCTATTGCGTTAAAACTTGCTGAGCAAGGGTTTGATATTGCAGTACATTGCAGAGCGGGTGTTGAGCAAGCTCAAGCAACATGCGATGAAATTAATGCATTAGGTAGAGCCACCAGTTTATTACAATTTGATGTATGTGACAGAGAGCAGGCCAAAGCACAAATAATAGAAGATATAGCTCAGCATGGCGCTTATTATGGCGTGGTGTGTAATGCAGGTATTACTAACGATATGGCATTTCCTGCTATGCAAGGGGAAGACTGGGATTGTGTAATACGTACAGGCCTTGATGGGTTTTATAATGTAGTACACCCAACTGTAATGCCTATGGTACAAAGCCGTAAAGGTGGGCGAATAATTACAATGTCATCGGTGTCAGGTATTGCAGGTAACCGAGGACAAGTAAATTATAGTGCAGCAAAAGCCGGTATTATTGGGGCCACTAAAGCACTTGCATTAGAATTGGCAAAACGCAAAATCACAGTTAATTGTGTGGCACCTGGTTTAATAGAAACCGCGATGACTGATGAATTACCTATTGATGAAATGATGAAAATGATACCCCTTAAACGCATGGGGAGCGTTAAAGAAGTTGCGGGAACAGTCGCTTTTTTAATGTCTGATGATGCAGCTTACATAACACGCCAAGTAATTTCGGTTAATGGTGGCATGGTTTGATTAAACGCGTTGTTGTAACAGGGATGTCGGTGGTCACTGCATTGGGCGATGATTGGACTGAATTCAAACAAGCCTTAATTAAAGGCGAAAATGCGGTTGTTACTATGCCAGAGTGGGATATAGCTGACGACCTCAATACTCGTTTAGCCGCGCCAGTTAAGCACTTTGAGCGACCAGGTCATTACAAACGAAAACAAATCCGTTCAATGGGGCGAGTGTCACTTATGTCAACTCGTGCTACTGAATGCGCACTTGAACAAGCCAAACTACTCGAGCACGAAAGTCTAACAGATGGCTCTACGGGCATAGCGTATGGCTCATCTACGGGCTCTACTGAGCCACTACTCGCCTTTGCAAATATGATGGAAACGGGGTCGATGTCAGGTGTAACAGCCACGAGTTACATTAAAATGATGGCGCATACTGCCCCTGTAAATGTTGGTGTGTTTTTTGGTTTAAAAGGGCGTGTTATAACAACAAGCTCTGCTTGTACATCGGGATCTCAAGGAATAGGCTTCGCCTATGAAGCGATTAAGTTTGGCCGACAAAAAATAATGGTGGCTGGTGGAGCTGAAGAGTTATGTATTACTGAAGCCGCCGTATTTGATACGCTTTATGCAACATCTACAAAAAATGAAACACCAAAACAAACACCAAGACCTTTTGATAACAATCGCGATGGCTTAGTGATAGGCGAAGGCGCGGGTACACTTATTTTAGAAGAATACGAACATGCAAAAGCGCGCGGAGCAACAATATTAGCTGAGGTGGTTGGTTTTGGTTGTAATTCTGATGGACAGCACGTTACTCAACCAACATCAAAAACAATGCAACTAGCGATAGAAATGGCACTGCAAGATGCCAATTTAGAACCAGAAAAAATTGGTTACGTTAATGCTCATGGTACATCAACAGATAAAGGTGATATTGCCGAGTCTCACGCAACGTTTAAGGCATTGGGCAGCAAACCTATTAGCTCGTTAAAAAGTTATTTGGGGCATACATTAGGTGCTTGTGGTGCAATAGAAGCATGGGCAAGCATTAATATGATGGCGGATAACTGGTTTGCACCAACAATTAATTTAGATAACGTTGATGACGAATGTGCTCAGCTTGATTACATAAGGCATCAAGGGCGTGAGATTAATACCGATTACGTGATGAGTAATAACTTTGCGTTTGGTGGTATTAACACCTCTTTAATATTTAAACGCTATAAAGTAGATTAAACACGTTAAAAGATAAGTTATGACTAACTGTTAGCTCGTTTTTACTGTATAATTTGCGACCCTTGATAATGTGGCCGTAGGTTATACAGCATGAATTTTAAATCTTTTAGTTTCGCTCCTGAAATCATCCAGGCGTTGGACGAACTTAACTATCACACCCTTACGCCCATTCAGCGCGCAGCAATTCCTGCTGTTCGTAAAGGTAAAGACGTTTTAGCCAGTGCACAAACTGGTACCGGCAAAACTGCCGCGTTTGCTTTACCTATCATCCAAAAATTGGTTGAGTCTGAACTCAGCACAACTAATGCACCTCATGCATTAGTACTTGCTCCAACGCGTGAACTTGCAGAACAAATTGCAAATAATTTTAGAGATTTTGCAAAGCATACATCACTTAAAGTCGTTAGCTTATTTGGTGGTGTTAGCACTGCCGGCCAAGCAAATGCTTTAAAAGAAGGTGTAGATATTGTTGTTGCAACGCCAGGTCGTTTATTTGATCATATTCGTTTAGGTAACTTAAGCCTTGCAAGTGTTAAGCACCTTGTTCTTGATGAAGCTGACCGTATGCTTGATATGGGCTTTATTGAAGATATGCAAAACGTTATTAAAAGCTGTGCAGAAGAGCGCCAGATTTTACTTTTCTCTGCTACATTCCCTGCAGCAATTAAACAATTTGCATCTAAAGTATTGAAACAAGCTGAAATAGTGCGTGTTGATCAAACTAACAGTACAGCAAGCACGGTTGAGCATGTTGTCTACCCAGTAGAAGAGCGTCGTAAGCAAGAGCTACTTTCTGAATTGATTGGTAAGAAAAACTGGCAACAAGTGCTTGTCTTCGTAAACATGAAAGAAACAGCTGATGAGCTTGTTAAAGAGCTTAATCTTGATGGTATCCCGGCAGGCGTTTGCCACGGTGATAAATCTCAAGGTAACCGTCGTCGTGCTTTACGTGAATTTAAAGAAGGCAAGGTACGCGTATTAGTGGCTACAGAAGTCGCTGCTCGTGGTATTGATATTGATGGCTTACCTCGTGTAATTAATATTGATTTACCATGGCTTGCAGAAGATTACGTTCACCGTATTGGCCGTACAGGTCGTGCTGGTCGCCAAGGTCAAGCAATCTCATTTGTTAGCCGTGAAGAAGAAAACACTTTGTTTGAAATTGAAACGCTAATCGGCCAAAAAATCAAACGTGTATATTTAGAAGGTTATGAAGTAAGTAACCGTGAAGTACTAATTGATAAAATTGGTAAAAAACCAGCGCATTTACGCCGTACACGTTCTAACAAGTTATCAGGACAAGCAACCGGTGAAGCGAGAGCAGTAAATCGCTCACGTATTTCAAGCGTTCGTAAAAGCTTAAAAGGCGAAAAACTGTCACTTAAAAAGTCATAGTTAACGCCGTTTAGTTTAAAAAAACCTGAGTTTACTCAGGTTTTTTTGTGCCTGGTGATAACACCTCATCAATAATATTTGCGTATAAATAAGCCGCTTGCTCGTCCTCTTTATTTGCTATTATGGACAAACCAACCGGTAAACCACTTACTTTTCCGACTGGTAGGGTTATGTGCGTTGTGCCAGCAATAGCAGATAACGAACTACTACTGCCATTAAAATTATCACCATTAACTAAGTCAGTTTTCCAGGCCGGTGATACTGTAGGCGCTATAACAATATCAAGCTTGTTGTTTTTATATACATTAACAATGGCTGTCGTTGCTAAAGTGCTATAGCGTTCTTTAGTCTCCTGGTATTTTTGTTTGTTAGTTAAATCAATAGCCTGCGATTGAACTAGGATGT
The DNA here is from genome assembly GCF_011378685.1 of Pseudoalteromonas sp. C8. NCBI lineage: Bacteria > Pseudomonadati > Pseudomonadota > Gammaproteobacteria > Alteromonadales > Pseudoalteromonadaceae > Pseudoalteromonas > Pseudoalteromonas sp. C8. The sequence continues at coordinate 122,859 of NZ_WTKT01000012.1, read as the reverse complement.
CTTGCTCAAAATGGGGCATTTCTGTTTTTTTATTTTGAATATTAAAATTAATAAGTGCTTTTAGGCTTTTAACAGCCACTTGTGTTGGAGTGCTTGCGAGGTAGTGATTAATTTCGGCTTTGAAGTCGTAAAGTAAAATATAGTATTCATCAGCAAATAGCGTATCTAAGTTATCAGTAATATCTACATTAATAACAGTATGCCCAGCCTGTTTTAATGCTTGTAACTGCTTGGCATAAAGGCGCTGCGTTTCAACTGTAAATTTATCACTTGGTAGTGCACCAATGGTAAGTGATGATTTTGGTTTTAGATTATCTGTTTTTAATTCAAACCCTGTAGTTGTCGCATCAAGAGAGTCCTCACCTTGTAAAACAGATAAAACAAGCAGTGCGTCTTTAAGTGAATGCGCCATCGGCCCTACTGAATCTTGGCTACTTGAAAGAGGCACAACGCCTGAGCGTGATACTTGGCCCATACTCGGTTTTATTGCATAAACTCCATTTACTGAGGCAGGGCACGTAATTGAACCGTCTGTTTCAGTCCCTAATGCTATAGGCGCAAAGTTAAGTGCTACCGCAACAGCAGAACCTGCGCTAGAACCACATGGGTTACGTGTTACATCGTGCGCATTATGTGTTTGTCCGCCTACGGCACTCCAGCCTGAAGATGAATAGGATGAACGAAAATTTGCCCACTCACTTAAATTAGCTTTACCTAAAATTATAGTGCCCGCATTACGTAGTTGTTTAACAACAAAAGCATCATTATCAGTAACGTTATTTTTAAGTGCTAAAGAGCCAGCCGTTGTGGGAAGTGTGCCTTTAGTTTCTATATTATCTTTAAGAAGTACAGGTATTCCATGTAATGGCCCAGCCCAAGTTCCTTTGACGGCAAGTTCATCTAACGTTTTAGCTTGAGCAAGTGCTGTAGGCTCTAAACTAATAACCGCATTATAGTGTGGATTAAGTTTATTAATTCGGTCTATATAATTTTGGGTGAGTTGCTGTGCATTAATAGAATTATTTTTATATGCACTGTGAATTTCATCTATGGTTTTTAGCTCTTGTGCTTTAGCGTTAAAAATTGCTAATACACTAAGCAACGAAAAGGTAAATGTTTTGATCATTGTTGAGGTGCTTGAGGTGTTATTATTTTCTATACATTTAGCACAAAAAAGCCTCACAAAGTGAGGCTTTTCGATAAACGGCTTAAAAAAGAGGTTTAAGCGTTTTCTAACATAGACAGTGCGACCGCTTCAGCCGCTTTAATACCATCAATACCCGCTGATAAAATACCGCCAGCGTAGCCTGCGCCTTCACCTGCAGGGTAAAGCCCTTTGGTGTTAATACTTTGGAATGTTTTATCACGCTTAATACTAATAGGCGACGAAGTACGTGTTTCAACGCCGGTTAATAAACCGTCGTTAGTTGAAAAGCCACGAATTTGTTTATTAAACGCTGGTATCGCTTCGCGAAGAGCATCAATTGCAAATTGTGGTAACACTTTACTCAAGTCGGTTAACTTAATACCGGGTGTATAAGAGGGTTGTACTTCACCTAAGTTTTCTGATGATTTACCTTTCAAAAAGTCGCCAATTAACTGGGCTGGTGCATCGTAGTTGCTACCACCAAGCTCATACGCTTGCTCTTCAAGTTTACGTTGTAAGTCTATTCCAGCAAGTGGATTACCAGGGAAATCTTGCTCTGGTGATATGCCTACCACAATAGCGCTGTTAGCGTTGCGCTCACTTCGTGAATATTGGCTCATACCGTTGGTAACAACGCGGCCCTTTTCAGAGGTTGCAGCGACTACTGTGCCACCTGGGCACATACAAAAGCTGTAAACTGTGCGGCCATTGTCGCAATGATGAACAAGTTTATAATCGGCAGAGCCTAAAATTGGGTTTCCTGCATTTGTGCCAAAACGACATTCATCGATCATTGATTGTTTATGTTCGATTCTAAAACCGACTGAGAATGGCTTTGCTTCAACATAAATCCCTTTTTTGTGGATCATATCAAACGTGTCACGTGCGCTGTGACCAACGGCTAATACAACATGGCGAGTGTTTAGTTGCTCGCCATTTGAAAGCGTTAAACCTGTTACTTGCCCGTCGTCTAAATGAATATCGTCAACACGTGTGCTAAAGCGAATTTCGCCGCCGAGTTCTATTATACGAGCGCGCATTTTTTCAATCATGGTGACAAGTTTAAACGTACCAATGTGTGGCTTACTTACGTATAAAATTTCATCGGGTGCGCCTGCTTCTACAAATTCAGTAATGACTTTACGACCGTAATGTTTTGGATCCTTTACTTGGCTGTATAACTTACCGTCTGAGAATGTACCTGCGCCACCTTCACCAAATTGTACATTTGATTCGGTATTAAGTGTGCGTTTACGCCAAAAGCCAAACGTGTCTTTTGTACGTTCACGTACCTCTTTACCGCGCTCTAATATAATGGGATTAAAGCCCATTTGAGCAAGTAATAAGCCTGCAAATAAACCACAAGGGCCAAAACCAATCACAACAGGGCGCTCTGTTATATTTTCGCTGGCTTGGGCTACAAATTTATAGTTTGTGTCTGGCGCTACTTTTACATGTTGGTCTTTTTCAAATGCCGCGAGTAGCTCGGCTTCGTTATCAACTTCTATATCGAGTGTATAAATCAGTAAAATAGCTGATTTTTTACGTGCATCATAACCACGCTTAAACACATTAAAACTGTGCAATTGTTCTGGTTGGATTTTTAGTTTATTTACAATTGCTTGACCAATTGCATCTTCGTCATGATCAAGTGGCAGCTTTATTTCGGTTAAACGTATCATTTATATCTCTTTTAGGTGTCATAGCGGGGTATTATTACCGCTCACAATAAGGGGATGCAGGGCACAACGGGTGTGCAAACATAAGGCGCGTATTTTACGTTAAAATAGGGTGATATGGCACTTATTTATTGTATTTTTGGAGTGGATGGGTATGATCCACACCTGTTGTTTAAAATCTTAGGTATTAAAATAGTATGGCGTTTGTAGTCACCGAAAATTGTATAAAATGTAAGTACACCGATTGCGTATCAGTGTGCCCAGCAGATGCATTTTTTGAAGGCCCTAATTTTTTAGCTATTAGCCCGATTGATTGTATAGATTGTGGTTTATGTGTCCCTGAGTGTTCAGCTGATGCTATATACCAAGAAGATGAATTACCAGAATCTCAAAAAGAGTTTACTGAATTGAATGCTGAACTTGCACTGGTCTGGCCGCGCATTACAGAGGTTAAACCTGCACCAGAGGACGCTGATGTATGGAATGGCATAGACGATAAACTTAAACTACTCGAAACATAATACGTAACAATTAGTTACTCCTTTATCATTAAATAGTTAATTTTTTACTTCAAAGCATTAACAAATGTACCTGGATAAATTACAATCCCCAGCTTAAGTTATTCCCTATGAGTAATTACAGTCTAAATGGATGTTTATGCAGTACTTTATAACTATAATAAAAAAGTTTACCTTCCTATTTTTAAGTTTCGTTTTATTGCTCTCAAGCCTTGATGTAGCGGCTAGTAAACAGCAAGTATCCTTGTCTCGTATTGATTCAAATATCACTATTGATGGTGTTATGGATGAAGCGCACTGGCAAAATGCGACACGTATACCTCTACTCTACCAAGATGAGCCTAACGAAAAAGGCACACCTCCTGTAAAAACTGATGCCTTTATTTACGAAGATGGCACAAACTTATATGTTGCCTTTATTGCAGAGGATCCAAACCCTGAACAAATTCGTGCATCACTTCGTGACCGCGATACGCTATGGGAAGACGACGTAGTCATTCTTGTTATTGATACATTTAATGATGAACGCAGTGGTTATGAATTTCATGTAAATCCCCTTGGTGCACAAGGCGATATAAGAATGACCGATACCGATGGATGGAGCTCAGATACCTCATGGAATGCTATTTGGGATAGCGCGGGACAAATTAACGAGAAAGGTTACGTTGTTGAAATGCGTATTCCTTTTAAGGCACTGCGCTTTCCTGAAAATAAAAAAGAGCTAACGTGGGGTTTTTCAGTCATGAGAAACTACCAACGTGATGTTTTATATCAGTTATCAAATATGGGGTTTGATAGAAATATAAAATGTAGCCTTTGTCAGTTTGATAAGTTAGTGGGTTTTAGCGATATTGAATCGAGTAAAAATATTCAATTAACACCTACATTGACAGCACTTCGTAACGATAATAAATCTGAATTACCGGGTAACTGGGATAATGGTGATATAGATACCGAAGTGGGCTTAGATTTACGCTGGGGTTTAACCAAGGACGCTGTTTTAAATGCGACTATCAACCCAGATTTTTCGCAAGTAGAAACAGACTCTTTAGAGCTCGATGTAAATACAACCTTTTCTATTTATTATGCTGAAAAGCGTCCTTTCTTTTTAGATGGAGCTTCTTACTTTAAAAGCAGCTTATTTGAGCTTTTATATACACGTACAATTGCAGAGCCTACTTTAGGTGCAAAATTAACGGGTAAAACGGGTGATCATAGTTATGCGTTAATGCTCGCTGATGACGACAATAGTAATATTTTACTGCCAACGAATCAGGGCTCTGGCTTTGCCAGCTTAAACGAAAAAACGAATGCTGCCGCAGGGCGTTATCAATATGACCTAGGTCAGCAGGGTACTATTGGCCTTTCAAGCACGCACAGAGAAAGTGATGACTATCACAACACTGTATTATCAGTGGATGGTAGCTACTGGTTTAATCAATCGGATACTCTTTTGTATCAAGTATCATCTGCTGATACACGTAACTCTGAATTTTTAATTCAAAATTATAACTTATCTGAAACTCAGTCAGATGAAGCATATGCCCTGGAACTTACCCGCGATAAACGTGATTACAAATTATTTGCATCTTATGAAAATATTGGGCAGGACTACCGAACTGATTTAGGTTATCAAGCTAAAGTCGATTATGAAAAAGTAGGCTTTGGTGGCGGACAAACATGGTACAGAGATGAATCTGATTTACTTACCTCATGGTCATACGAAGCTGACTGGGATAAAACGTGGGCGCAAAACGGCGACTTACTTGAAGAAGAATACGAAGGCTTTTTAAGCTTTAAAGGCCAAAAACAATCTATTTTTGAAATTGGTTTAGTGCACCGTTATGAAAACTTTAATGGCAATTTTTACAATCAAAATATTGGTTATATTTACACAGGGTTCAAACCGACTAAAGATTTAAAGCTCACCTTATATACCGAATATGCAAGCCGTATTGACTATACAAATGAACAGCTTGGTGATGTGTTTAACGCTCAAACACAAGTTATATGGGACATTAACGACCATTGGCAGCTCGATGTAAAACATAACTACAGTCAATTAGATAACCCGCAAGGGGATCGCGTATTTACTGCTAACTTGGTCGACTTTAGGCTTCATTATAAATTTAGCATGCGTTCAATTCTTAAATTAATTTTACAATTTGAAGACATTGATAGAGACGAAAACGCCTACTTTTACCAAGTTAGTCAAATCAATAAAGACTTTGGCAGCCAGCTTGTTTACTCATATAAAATTAATGCGCAAACACTGTTTTATTTGGGTTACTCAGATAGAGGTTACCAAGACGATTCTCTTAAAAATATTGAGCGAGATCAGCGTACATTTTTTACAAAAGTTAGCTATGCATGGCAGCTTTAAATATTAAAAATAAAAAAGGAATAAATATGAATACGTTAAAAATAACAGTTGCAGCAGCAATGGTTGCCACCTTGGCCGGTTGTGCTGCAAAGCAAGACATTACTCGATTTGAAACAAACATACCTAAAACAGTATGTATTGCTGAACATAAGGCTGTTAAAGCTGGTGTTATAGATGCAATGAAAAAAGGTTTTGCAAAGCATGATGTTGAAACTCGGGTAATTCCAGCCAATTATGTATTGAAACACCAAGACTACCAGACCGAATTACCAGGTGCAGATACGACAGGATGTAATGCAGTGGTTTACTACGTAGCAAATTGGCGTTGGGATATAGCGCTCTATATGGCATACGCAAATATTTGGATTAAAGACGTTGAAACGAATGAAAAAATAGCACAAGCATCTTATCGCACCGGTGGTGGATTGGATAAGTTTATAGACGCTGAAGAAAAAATTATAGAGCTTATTGACGGTATGTATTAAATTTTAAACAATTAGAACCTTTTTGTTTATTTTTGTTAATCCCACCTATACTATATGCAAGATATAGTTAGTTAATCCATTATTGTTACGATTTTTGTTATGCTAGTGGCTAAGGGTTATATCAATTCTTGCGTAGTTCGAAATGCAGGCGATATAATCCGCTTTTAGTAATAGGTTTGATAGGAGAAGCAAAGTAGATGGATTTTTTTCATGAGTAAACTTAAGCCGCTCGGTTTTATTTTTCTAATCATAATTCTATTTTGTTTTTGTATAAACATAGAGTTAACGAATCAGATTAATCGTATAAATTTATTTAGTACCAGTATTGATATACGAAATTTCGAAATAACGAATACCTCTCTTGATATGGCTCCTTGGTATAATCCGATCTTAAATGGCCATTATATAATTGAGCAGCCCACTGCTGATTTTTTGCTTATTAAAACCACTGACACTCAGTTTGTAGCTGCTGATTCAAGTAAGTTAATTATAATGACACTTGCATCACCTATTAATTTTTTACTTTTATGTATCTTAATATTTGGTTCTGGCCTGTACTTACGCAGAGAGCGTAGAAAGCGCCATTATAAAAATCAAATAGCGGAGCTTAATCTTCAAGCCAATAGCTTACTCACTGCATTTAACTTGCAAGTAAAGCCGGCTGAGAACCCTTTGGGTGTAAGCAGCTTAAGCCAATCAATAAATAGTTTAAATACGCATGTGGCTAATTATGTAAAACAAACTCAAACCAGTATATGCCAAGATAAACTGACGTTATTAATTGACCGCCATGCATATATTGAACATATCGACAGACAAATTAATCATGCTAATCAAGAAGATCTCAAGTGTGCACTCCTGTTTATAGACCTTGATGGTTTTAAACAAGTAAACGATTCGTTTGGTCACAGTTTTGGTGATGAAATATTAGTTCAAGTTGCTAGCCGACTTGCGAATGTTTTACGCCACCATAAATTAAGTAACATAAATAATGCTAACCAATTAGAGCAAAACTTATCAAGGTTAGGAGGGGATGAGTTCTCCATTTTTATAGAATTACTTGATGATAGCGACAGAGTCGTTGAAATTGCTAAGCATGTGCTAAGTGAGCTTGAAAAAGACTTTGTGCTTGGCAATAAAATAGTAAAAATTAGTGCCAGTATTGGTATTGCGGCTTACCCAGAAAGTGCATCAACGCCTCAAGCGCTTTTACAATTAGCCGATGTAGCTATGTATAGAGCTAAAAGTGATGGTAAGGGAATATTTAAAGTTTACTCGCCAGAAATGGGTAACAAAATGCGCCGTTACCATTATTTACTTGAAGAGCTGCGTTTAGCGGTTGCGTGTAAAGATTTTTACTTATCTTTTCAGCCAATTGTGCATGTTGAAGATTGTATGATTGATTATTTCGAAGCGCTTACACGCTGGGACCACCCAGTTGAGGGTATGATCCCTCCTTCAGAGTTTATTCCGATAGCAGAAGAGTCTAATTTAATATTAGAGCTTGGCGATTGGATTATGCTTGAATCGTGTCGGCAAATGGCTGCTTGGCACAATGCAGGTATGCGCAAAGTAAAAATATCAGTAAATGTTTCGGGCATTCAATTAAAGCACCGTGACATTTATGATTGGGTAATGAAGAAGCTCAAAAAAACCGGCTTACCGGCGACGTCTTTGATGCTAGAAATTACCGAATCAACTTTCATTAAAGCCAGTCCAAGAATTATTAAAGAGCTAAGTAGGCTAAGAGAAGAGGGGATTACTATTGCTATTGATGACTTTGGCACAGGTTTTAGCTCGTTGAGCACATTAGCAGATTTACCAATTGATGTTATTAAAATTGATCGCTCTTTTATAGCTCAAGCTAATAAAAGCCAAAAATATAATGATATATTAAATACAATTAGTGAGCTTGGACAAAAGCTTGGCCTTAAAATTGTAGCTGAAGGCGTTGAAGAAATAGGGCAGTTTGAACTTGTTAAAAAAATGGGTGTGAGTTCTGTTCAGGGTTATTTAGTAAGTCGACCTGAGTCATCAGCTAATGTAGGTAATAAAGTATTACGCAATAACACCAGTAACCTTTCAGCATCGGGTACAAGTGCGTGGGATATTGTTAGTTAGTTAGTTAGTTAGTTAGTTAGTTAGTTAGTTAGTTAGTTAGTTAGTTAGTCAGTTTACAAATAAAAATGCCACTCTAAGTAGAGTGGCATTTTTTGTTTAATCAGTAATTATTGTATTAAAGATCAAATGTGCGTGAAATAGCAAGTACAATACGCTCATCAGCATAATCGTAATCTAAGCTTGTGTTTTCAGCAGCTACTTCAATACCAAAACCTTCGTAGCTTGTTTGATATGCTAGACGGTAGTGATAATACGATTTGTCTCCCTTAGCTTGATCCCACTCAAACTTATCACCATCAAGTGAGTTTGAAATATCAAAGCTTGCACGTAGTGCATGATTAGGAGCTAGCTCATAAGTGTGAGCGATCATCGAAATAACGTGGCCTGTATCGTAACCAAAGTAATCCCAGCTGTACCAAAAGTTAAGCTCAGTTTGGCCGTATTCACTTGCATAACCAAATTTAGTGTAAGCTTCAGCGTAGTTACCATCGCTGTTATTACCTTGATAAGTGTAATAAGCGATACCGTAATCAACGCTAAATTGCTCATCAAGTTGTACATATTTACCTACGTAAGCATCAAGTTCAAAATCAGTATCGTCACCAAAATCTACGTTTGAAGCCCATGCACCGGCGTAAACACCGCTATCAAAGGCATAGTCTAAGCTGCCTTGAATTGCAGGATCGCTATCTGTTTGTGTTACACCATTAAAAGTGTAGTCAGACGCTGCAGTGATTGTTGTTGACCAATCAGCAGCTGCGGTTGTTGATAAAACTGCAAATGGTAGTGCTACTACAAGTTGTTTTAGTTTGTTATTCATTATTAATCCCTAGTGTACTGTGTCTATTTTTGTGTAATCAATTTCGTTTGCTTTTGGTGAGCTGTCTATGTTTGTAACTGTTTTAAACTTGCTGTATCCGATAAAACCAGCACAGATAAAGAACAATCCAATAACCAATGCGCCTACCCACTGAATTTGTAAAAATTCTAATTTAAACAATAGTGTAAGTAACGATAAAGCGACAACATTTCCGATCATGTATTTCATTTTGCCAAAACGCTTTACGGTAAAGTTTAGGTTATCTGTATATAAACGCACTAACGAATCGAGTGAGTTAATTACAAATACAATACCTACAAATACCATTGCAAAGTTTTTAATGCCTTGAGTTGGAATGCCGGCTTCATGGTAGTGATAAAGTACGCTAAACCAAATCGCAATAGGAATAGAAGGGAAAATCAACATAGCACCTAATACTTGGTATGTTTTAAGTCCACCAACAAAGCGTGATGTAAATTGACCAATCATTATGCTCCACGCAAACCACCAGAATAAGTAGAACTCATGGTAATCATTAAGCGGTAAAACAAATTCATTAATGTTCGCAAAGTAAGTACCAATAGAGCCTAAGTTATCTGTAAATGCTGACATTTGACTATCACCAATCACAAATGCGCCAGCCCACATAAAGGCGATTAAAGCTAAAAATAACCAGGTAGTAGAAATACTTAAAATACGTACATATTTAATATCAGTACTTGAGTACACAGCAAAACAGATAGCAGCAAACACAATTAAGTAAAACTCAGAAACTATACTTGTTCCATCACCTAATTCGGGTAAATACCACGGTAGGTTTGTAAGCAGCAAATAAGCGGTAAATGCACATGTACCAATAATTACAACGTTATTGATAAATTTAACCCAAGGAATTTCGAAAAATTTCACTTTAGGTTCTATTACACAGAAATAAAAGCACGTAAGAAAGTAAAATCCCCAGATCAAAAATCCCCAGTAGCCAAACTCAATAGCCAGTGGATTTGCAAACGCGTATTCTGGGCTTGCTTTTATGTCTGCATAACCTGCAAACTCAGTTAAAGGAAACATGATAAGGCCAACATCTAGGCCAGAAGTAAATAGTATTGCTATAAACGTAAAGGTTCGAACTGGTGTTACACCTACTACGCGAACATTACCCCATTTAATTAAAATAGTGATAATGGCAAGTAAGGTAAAAATGATCCCTGCATTAAGCCAAATAGTCATTGTTACCCTCCAGTAATGAATAAAAATAATTCATAAGCACTCCGTATTTTATTGTTTTATTCTCGCATTAACACAACGTAACCTATTTACATCGTGTGCCACTGCAAGGCACGCATTGGTTTAGCCCGACGAGACTAAACCTAAGCATGTGGCTAAAGTTAGATCTCCGTACTACGTTGTGTTTCTTGCCAGTTTTTTGTTATGGCAACATTCACATCCGATTTCTGTAATGGGTCTTTACCTAAAATTATGTCAGCTGCTTTTTCGGCAACCATAATAGTAGGAGCATTCAAGTTTCCGTTAGGAACAGTTGGGAATATAGATGAGTCAACAACACGTAGTCCTTCAATACCATGTACTTGCGTATTTGAGTTAACAACGGCCATATCATCTTCACCCATTTTACATGAGCAAGAAGGGTGGTAGGCACTTTCTACGGCTTGGCGTACAAAGGCATCTATTTCTTCATCTGTTTGAATATGTTTACCGGGTTGAATTTCTTCATCGCGGTATTCATCAAAGGCACTTTGTTCGATTATGTCGCGTGTTAAGCGAACGCACGCTCTAAAACCTTCAATATCGTCTTGGTGTTCAAGGTAATTAAATAAAATGGTTGGTGGTTGCTCAGGATTCGCAGAAGCAATAGTGACACTACCGCGACTTTTTGGTTTGTTATGACCAACATGTACCTGAAAACCATGACCTGCAAATGCACTTCTACCATCGTAACGCATAGCCGCTGGTAAAAAGTGATACTGAATATCTGGCCATTCAACACCTGGTTTTGAGCGAATAAACGCACACGATTCAAAATGATTCGTTGCACCTAAACCCGAACGCGTTAATAACCAGCGCGCGCCAATCAATCCTTTTGAAACAATGCCTAGTTTGCCGTTAAGCGTGATAGGTTGCTTACACTTGTATTGAAAGTAAAACTCAAGATGATCTTGTAAGTTTTGACCAACACCAGGTAAATGATGCTGTACTTCAACGCCTGCTTTTTCAAGCGCTTGAGTATCACCAATACCAGAGAGTTGTAAAATATGTGGAGAGCCAATTGGCCCTGCACTTAGTACAACGTCTTTTGCAGCATGTGCAGTTTTAACGTCGCCATTTACTTTGTATTCAATGCCAGTGGCTTTTTTGCCATCTAAAATCACGCGTTGTGCTAATGCACCTGTAATAATTGTTAAATTACTACGCGATTTAACAGGGTCTAAATACTCACGAGAAGCAGAGCTGCGCACGCCGTCTTTTACGGTCATGTGCATTGGGCCAAAACCCTCTTGCTGTGACGCATTATAATCATCTGTAGAAGCATAACCGGCTTGTACACCTGCTTTGATAAAGGTGCGGTAAAGCGGGTTTTTCATTTCGTTGCCGTTATTAACGCCAAGCGGGCCTTTGCCACCACGGTAAGTATTTTCACCAAGGTAAAAGCTTTCTGCTTTTTGAAAATACGGTAAACACGATTGGTAATCCCAGCCGTTTGCACCGTGTTGCTGCCATTCGTCAAAATCTTTTGCGTGGCCACGTACATATACCATGCCATTAATAGATGACGAGCCGCCTAATACTTTGCCTCGAGGACAATGCATCTCACGGTTATCTAAATGAGGCTCAGGCTGCGTATGAAACTGCCATGCGTATTTGTCACTATTCATAGGAATAGATAACGCGGTTGGCATTTTTATAAAAATACTTTTATCGCTACCGCCAGTTTCAAGTAGTAATACGCGGTTGCTTGAATCTTCAGATAAACGGTTTGCTAAAACACAACCCGCCGAACCCGCGCCAACAATAATATAGTCGTAATGATTACTCATAGTAAGGCGCCTTAAAATGGGCTTTCTATGTCGGCCATACCAACATAAATAGACTTAGTTTGCGTGTATTGATCAAGAGTTTGTATACCATTTTCACGGCCAATACCCGATTGCTTATAACCGCCAACTGGCATTTCAGCAGGTGAGTTACCGTATGCATTAATCCAACAAATACCGGCTTGTAACTTATGAATCACGCGGTGCGCACGTTTAATATCGCTAGTAAATACGCCTGCAGCTAAGCCTAGGTGAGTCCCGTTAGCGCGTGCAATAACATCGTCTTCGTCGTCAAAAACAAGCACGCTCATTACAGGGCCAAATATTTCTTCTTTAACGATAGTCATATCGTCATTACAATCAATAAACACAGTCGGTGCTACAAAATAGCCATTAGGTGCAGATTTAGGTGAAAGCGTTGTACCACCGGTTAATAGCGTTGCACCTTCTTCAATACCTTTATTAACGTAGCTCATTACTAGTTCTTGGTGCTTTTTAGAAATAAGTGCGCCAAAGTTAGTATTTAAATCTTGTGGGTCGCCAGCAATAATGTTTTTCTCAGTGCGCGCTTTAAGCTCATCAATAAACTGCTGATATACATTTTTATGAACGTAAATACGTGTACAGTTAGTACAAATTTCGCCTTGCGTATAAAAGTTACCTAACATAGCAGCGCTAACTGCTTGCTCAATGTTGGCATCATCAAATACTAATAATGGAGATTTACCACCAAGTTCCATCGTGACATCTTTTAAAGTACCGGCAGCACTTGCCACTACTTTTTTACCTGTGCCTACTTCACCCGTAAACGATACTTTATCAATATCGCTATGCTGTGTTAGCCACTGGCCTACATCGCCCGCGCCTTGAACAACATTAAACACACCTGCAGGTACGCCAGCTTCAACAAAGACTTCTGCAAGTTTAAGTGCGCCCAGTGGTGTTTCTTCTGATGGTTTAAATATAAATGCATTACCAGCTGCAAGGGCAGGGCCCGACTTCCAACATGCAATTTGTAGTGGGTAGTTCCATGCACCAATACCCGCACAAATACCTAATGGCTCTTTACGTGTGTAGTAAAAATCATCACCAACCATTTGTTGTTGGCCTACTTGTGCTGGCGCGAGGCCTGCAAAGTATTCAATTACATCAGCGCCGGTTTCAATATCAACACAATTTGCTTCTTGCATTGGTTTACCGGTGTCGAGTACTTCTACAAGTGCCAGCTCATCGTTGCGCTCGCGTAAAATAGCCACTGCTTTTAATAAAATGCGACTACGTTCAATGGGTGTCATTGCTGACCACTGAGCAAAACCTTGCTTTGCACTGGCAATGGCTGCGTTTTGAATAAATTCGTCGGCAATTTCTACTGCGTAAATAACCTCGCCCGTTGCTGGGTTTGTTACATCAAATGTTTTGCCGTTCTGGTTTGCAAGAAAATGGCCGTTAATAAAATTTTGATAGACAGGTGTAGTCACGCTAGGCTCCATATTGCTTGATAAGTGAAAGTACATAGCTTTTTGCTAACTTTTCACTGTGTTTAAACTGATTATTGTCTGATTTACTCAGTACTGCTCTTAACCATAGGCCATCGATCATTGCGGCGCTAAGTTCTGCAGCTTGCTTTGCTTGCTCAATAGGCATTAATTGCTTAAAAGAAAATGCTAAATTACTTTGCAAGCGTTTACTGTTTACGTTTTGTAGTCTGTGTAATTCTTCATCATGCATCGATTGCGCCCAAAAACTTAACCACGTTCGGGTTGTATCATTACGCTGTTGTACAAGCGCAAAGTTGGCTTCGATAATAATCATTAAACGTTCAATGGCATTCGTTTGGTTATTTACTTTACTTATCAAGCCTTGTTTTAAGCTTGATAATAAGTATCTAACAGTGGCTTCAATTAACCCCTGCTTACCACCAAAATAATGACTAATAATGCCTGACGATAAACCGGCATTTTTACTAATGCTGTTTATAGTTGTGCCTTGTAGTCCATTAGTTGCAACTGACTCTATAGTCGCGTCAATTAGCTGCTGACGTCTGACAGGTTCCATTCCGACTTTAGGCATAATTTTTATTAATTGAACGTTCAATAAACATAAGCTTAAGGTAATAGCTCTAACAATTCAAGGCTGAAGTAAATATCTAGATGCCAAAATGTAGATTAATCATTAATAAAAGCGCAACTAATGCGATAAAGAAGATAAGGTTTTACTTTGTTTTATTTTATTTAAAACAAAGGCTTGTGAATTTTATTTTGAAATTAAATAATAGTAATGATTTGTTTACAGCAATAAATGAATAAAATGTTCAATAATCATTAGTGCAGTAATAGTTAGAGTACTAATAGTATTAATTTAATACAAAAGCGCACTAAACCTGCAATTGCTTAGTGCTCTAATAAAATTATATAGAGAGTAAACTTTGTGGTTTTATCGTTTTAAAGTGCTTGGTTTTGAAAGGTCAGGCATTATTAATAACGCCTTTAAAAAGTAGGGGGTAACGTCTTAGTCTATTGCCAATATAGTCATCAGCTAAAATTTGCTGGCAAATAAAGTCTATATCTTTGCTTGCTTCAAAAACCCAATCAAAGCGCTCTATAGCCAGTAAAAAACCACGCTTTAAATGAGTTTGAGCACGGTATTGTTCTAAATTGTCTTGAATAATTGAGACTTTGCTTGGAGCAGCTTTAAGCTCTTCTACTACTTGGTTTATAAAAGTAGTATTGAGCTTACTGGTAGGGCGGTGTCTACGTTTTCGTGGGTGCATTAGCTCTCGTTTGCAATGTTATATAATTTTTTCAAGAAGTCGTCTTTATGCTTTTCATGTTCGTAGTCAAGGTGGTAAGTATTATGAAAACCAAAGCGCAGTTCTACGCCGCTACCTTGTAAGTATATGGTGTAACCATCTACGTCTGAATAAGCAGTAACACCTTGATAATGCTTGCCTTCATCAGTCATTTCACCTTTTTGAATTATACGTTCATATACGGCTAAAATCTGTTTATTGTCGATTTCGTTTTTCATGTTTTATGCCCTTCGTTTAGTAACTCATACGATACAGATATGAGGGTCGATCAGCCTAAAAACAATAGCTAAAAAAGTGTGATATTACTTTGTAATTTCGCTTTTTTAAATTATGCTCAAAACTCATTTATTGTTGAGCTTAGAGCATGATAGACAAGGCGTTACTACTAAAAACTCGTGAGTTATCGGATCAATTAATTGCATTGCAAACGCCAATTAGGATACTCGATGCTATTAATTGGGATAAACAAACTAAAGAGGAGTTTTTTAGACAGAAATGTCAAAAAAACCCACTCATCGATCGTGCATATTATCAACAGCGCGACCTTGGTTTTGTACCTAGCGAGTTACGCCAAGCATTTTCTACTTTGCACCGTAACATTATTAACCAATTGGGGCAGTTAAATCCGATTGCTCAATATATGGGAAAAATGTGCACCGAGTATAAAACGGTATTAAGTATGCTTGAATATCGTGGTACGCCAGAGTTTCATGACTTATCGGTGGAGTTATTTGGTCACCCTAAAGACTTATTCCATGCTGGTGAGCCCTCACTTTCTGAGCTAGCTAATATGCTAGATAAACCGCTGCAAAATTTACTTATAGCCGACATACTGCCTGACGACCCTAAAAATATTGATGCTGTTGATGCTGTGCGTATTTTGTCTGAGCAAGTAAATGCCAGTATGGCAGGCATAAATGTAGAGGTAATGCTTAGCGATGGTATTGTCAGTGATGCAGCCGCAGGTGCTAATAATATAAAGCTTAATCAAGATGTTAAGTTTTCTCAGCGTGAACTTGATATATTGGAAGTTCACGAAGGGTGGATACACGTAGGTACCACTCAAAATGGTTTAGCACAGCCGTATTTAACATGTTTGAGTAAAGGCACGCCTAGCTCAACTATTACCCAAGAAGGCTTAGCAGTACTTACCGAAATTATTACTTTAAAATCGACTCCAAGGCGTTTATCTAAATTAGTTAACCGTATTCAAGCGGTTACAAAGGTAATAGATGGCGCTGAGTTTGTAGACATTTACCGTGATTACGTAGCGCAAGGTTTATCAAAAGATGACAGCTACACACTCGCGCAGCGTGTATTTAGAGGAAGTACGCCAACAGGTTTGCCTTTTACAAAAGATATTGCTTACATTAAAGGCTTTGTACTAGTTTATAACTTAATACGCGTTGCAATACAGCTTGGTCGAATCGATAGACTCCCTTTATTACTGGTAGGTAAAATATCAATAGATGACTTTAGATTAATATCGCAGCTTCATGATTTAGGTGTAATAGAGAGTCCACAATTTGTGCCACCACACTTTAAAGACTTACGCGGTTTGGCAACTTGGTTGAGCTTTGGCCGCTTTATTGGCGATTTATCGTTTGAAAAGTTAGAAAACGATTATAAACCGTTATTTTTATAATTAATCAACATAACTTACCGACATAAAAAAAGCCCATAACGGGCTTTTTAAATAAAGTACTTTAAATGTAATTATCGAGCGTTGGTGCTTTCAAATATTTTGTCAGCTGAGGCTGCAACAAAACCAGTATAAAGCTCACCGTCGGCTTTAGGGTAACGAATAGCAAACTCATAAAAACAGCTAGGGATGCTCATATCACCGTCACTAAAGGTAACAGAGTATTCATCAGCAAGTGTTGACGATTGCTCTAGTAACACCTCTGGTGAGCCTTTAACTTCGCCGCCTGACGTATTAAGCGAAAAGCCAGCGTCTTTAAGGGCTTGGTTAACATCATGAATGTTATTAAACTTAGCAAGCGTATTAATATTTACAGTAAAGTGGTTAGCACGGTAACCCCACGCCGACATCCATGCTGCATATTCGCTTTCAGCTAGCAGTTGTTTATAAGTATCAGTGCTTACTTGCCAATGCGTGCCTGAATACAAAAAGTTATCAGCTGTTACTGCGCTTTCGTCAATTTGGCTTACCATATTGGTTACGATGGCTTGTAACTCAGGCGAGCATTTTTCTACTAGTAGCTCAGAAATAAACACTTTTGGCTGATTAGGATCGCTATGCTCGTAGTGTTTTGCGTAAAGCTTTTTAGCTTCAAAATGGTACTCACCACATTCTTTGTAACCAATAGCTAAAAAATGAGCTGCGAGCTTTTCAAGACCTACTTTTTCAATATTAAACGTACGCAGCGCAATATGATCGTTAATAATGTCATCTTTTTGCGTTGACCCTAAAAGGTCATGAATTTTGTCTGCCGATGGTGTTACGTTTAAGTAGTTTTTCCAAAGGCTCTCAAATAATGTGTTTACATCAGTATGCATGTTAAATCCTTAAATCTAAAATTTTGGTTTTATTGCTTATTCAATTATCAAGCCTGGCGCTAGGGTTTGCGGTAAACTCACTTTGTCTGACTCAACAGATGCTACAGGGTATGCGCAATAATCGGCGGCATAATAGGCACTTGCTCTGTGATTACCACTGGCGCCTATGCCGCCAAATGGAGCTGCGCTAGAGGCACCCGTAATAGGGCGGTTCCAGTTAACAATCCCTGCACGAATGCGCTTTAAGAAGTGAGTGTAGTCATCTTCACTGTCGCTAAGTAAACCTGCAGATAAGCCAAAGCTTGTGTTGTTAGCTTCAATAATTGCGCTGTCAAAGTCGTTGTAACGATACACTTTAATAAGCGGTCCAAAATGTTCTTCATCTGGCATGTCGGTAATGTTTGTTACATCAACAATACCCGGGCTTACAAAACCGGTGCCTGATTTTAATTGCTTAAGTTCAACAAGGATTTGCGCGCCTTTTGACACTAATTCACTTTGCGCAGCGACCATGCCTAATGCTGCTTTTTCGCTTATCATTGCACCCATAAAAGGCTGCTCTGTAGCAAAACTGTCGTCTACAACTATGTTTTTAGTCGCGCTTATTAGCTTTTCTAAAATAGCATCGCCATTGAGCGATTTTTCAATAAATAAGCGGCGTGCACACGTACAGCGCTGACCTGAGGTAATAAAGCCTGATTGAATAATATCGTGCACAGCAGCGCTTACATCACTCACATCTTTTACAATAAGAGGATTATTACCGCCCATTTCAAGTGCTAAAATTTTGCCAGGGTGTCCTGCAAATTGCTTATGTAGTAAGTGACCTGTGTTTGAGCTACCGGTAAAAAACAATCCATCTATATCTTTATGAGAAGCAAGCGCTTTGCCTGTTTCAATTTCACCTTGGACAAGGTTAATAACACCCGCTGGCAAGCCCGCTTTTAGCCAAAGTGAGAGGGTGAATTCTGCAACGTGCGGTGTCAGTTCTGATGGCTTAAATATCACGGTGTTGCCTGCTAAAATTGCAGGAACAATATGCCCGTTTGGTAAATGCCCCGGAAAGTTATACGGGCCAAAAATAGCCACAACGCCATGCGGTTTGTGTCTAATAAACGCTTTTGCACCTGGCATTGGGTTTTCGGTTGCACCGGTACGCTCATGGTATGCTTTTACAGATATAGCTACTTTGCCTGTCATTGCGCCCACTTCGGTGCGGGTTTCCCATAATGGCTTACCTGTTTCGCGTGCAATTATGGTCGCAAATTCTTCACTGTGTTCTTTTAATTGAGCTGCGAAGTTTTCTAAAATGGCTATACGCTCTTCAAGCGGCTTATCTGCCCATTGTACCTGTGCTGCTCTGGCTGCTTTTATAGCTGAATCTACTTGATCAGCGTTTGCGCCATTACCTTGCCATACCACATCGCCATTACTTGGATTGATTGACTCAAATGCTGGACCAAGGCCCACATGCCACTGGTTATTAATTAGGTGTGTATTCATAAATAATTTACAGGCGGAAAAATCGCGCTGCATCTCCTTGACTTAAATTAAGTGCTTTAGCCACATCTTGGCTAATGACGAGAGTATGTTTTGCATGATTGTAATGTGCGTCTTTGGTAAATGTTGCTCTAAAGCCACTTACGCCTTGATTACATACAGCCAGCGTATCAGAGCTATTTTGTGATATGTGATCAAGCTCACCAATAGTAATAGGGCAAACTTGAGAGTCACGAATGCTGCGAATATTACCAAGCTTTGCTTCAACCGTTGGACCTGCGTCAAATAAGTCAACGTAGCCTCTGTGCTCAAAACCTTCTTTTTCTAATAATTTTAGCGCAGGTTTTGTTTTTTCATGCACATGCCCAATAACTGCTTGGGCTTTCTTGCTAAGCAAGTTCACATAAATAGGGTATTTAGGCATTAACTCGCTAATAAATACCTTATCGCCTAAGCCAACTAAGTGATCCGCTTCTGGAAATTCA
This sequence comes from Pseudoalteromonas sp. C8, assembly GCF_011378685.1. Taxonomy (NCBI): domain Bacteria; kingdom Pseudomonadati; phylum Pseudomonadota; class Gammaproteobacteria; order Alteromonadales; family Pseudoalteromonadaceae; genus Pseudoalteromonas; species Pseudoalteromonas sp. C8. The sequence goes on along the minus strand of NZ_WTKT01000012.1, from coordinate 103,342 downwards.
ATACTAAAAAAGTGCTCTTGCAGCCATTGCCAAAAAGGAGAATGGCCGTCTTCGTCGCTAACACCGCGCATTTCTGCGATAACAGTATCGGCAAAACGCTCGCTATGCTGAGCCATAAACAAAAAGCGTGAACGTGATAAAAATCGACCTGTTAAACCTTTACGGCTATTTTCGCGCAAAAATAATGTACATATTTCAGAGCAACCTGTGTAGTCGTTACACATGCTCAAAATATCAACGGTGTTATATACATTTAAAGTAGGCGAGTGGTGTACTGTTTTACCTAAATGATAATGATATAAAGGCACCGATAAACCTACTGCGGCTTCTATAGCGGTTGTGCCAATAACGTCACCTGTTTCACTGTCCTCTAAAACAAATAAATAGCTTTCATCAAGTGGCTGGTTAATGTTTTTGGCAAAGCTTTTTTCAGCACGTTCAATTTTTTCTTTAAGCTGTGCATCGTCCACAGGTAAAGAGGTAAACCCATGACCGGATTCAATCGCTATTTGTTTAAGCGCGTCAAAATCATTGGCAGTAATAGGACGTAATACTTGCATTTATTGCTTGCTCCAATAGCACGCCTGTAGGCGTGCTAATTTAAACTATATTAACCGTTTACTACATCGCTAACGGCTTTTTCAAAGCGCGCTAAGCCTTCTTTAATATCTTCGAACGGAATAACTAAAGACGGTGTAAAGCGAATTACATTCATGCCAGCTACAAGGTTCATTAAACCATTATTAGCACTTGCTACTAAAAAGTCGCGTGCACGTCCTTCAAATTTGTCATTTAGTACTGCGCCAATTAATAAGCCTTTACCACGTACTTCGCTAAATACGTTGTATTTTTCGTTAATTGCGTTTAATCCGTCACGGAATAATTGCTCGCGCTCTTTAACACCGTTTAGTACGTCTGGTGTATTTACTGTATCAAATGCCGCTTCAGCAACAGCACAAGCAAGTGCGTTTCCGCCATAAGTAGAACCGTGAGTACCAATTTTTAAATGCTCAGCAATTGGTGTACGAGTGATCATAGCGCCAATTGGAAAACCACCGCCTAATGCTTTTGCCGTTGTTAAAATGTCAGGAACAACACCTAAACCTTCATAAGCGTATAAATCGCCTGTGCGACCAACACCCGTTTGTACTTCATCAAAAATAAGTAACGCGTTGTGTTTAGTACACAGCTCACGTACTTTTTTAGCAAAATCATCTGTTGGTGAAATAATACCGCCTTCACCTTGTAATGGTTCCATCATAACAGCACATGTTTTATCGCTGATCAGTGCTTCAAATGCTGCTATATCGTTAAAATCACAATGTACTATGTCAGCAGGTTTAGGACCAAAGCCGTCAGAATATGCAGCTTGCCCGCCCACAGTTACTGTAAAAAATGTGCGACCATGAAAACCTTTATTAAATGCAATAATTTGCGTTTTTTCAGCGCCATATACGTCCAGTGCATAACGACGCGCTAGCTTAAGGGCTGCTTCGTTTGCTTCTGCGCCTGAGTTTGCAAAGTAAACTTTATCAGCGAATGTTGCTTCAACCATTTTTTGAGCTAAACGAAGTGCTGGCTCATTAGTCATAACATTCGATAAATGCCAAATTTTTTCGCCTTGCTCTTTTAATGCTTTAACTAATGCAGGATGACAGTGACCCAAACAGTTAACGGCAATACCACCAGCAAAATCGATAAACTCGTTATCATTTTGATCCCAAACGCGTGAACCTTCACCACGAACTGGAATGATTGCTGATGGATTATAGTTTGGTACCATTACGTCGTTAAATAAGTCTCTTGTTACTTGCATTTTTACACCTAAATTTAATGGGCTTAGATAAAAGATTAGTTGCTAACTCAAAGAAGAATATAGCCTTTATTCTTCAGCAAACACGTTATTATTTCTTGTAGAGGTCATTATCGAAGGTTAGCTGTTAAAATTGCAGTGCTATTTTGTGAAAAATGATTAAAATAAAAGTCAAAATAACGAAGAAAATAACCATTATGATAACCCCACAAGATGAAAAGCTACTTTCTGTACTAAAAACAAACGCTAGAGCGAGTATTTCTGATCTTGCTCGCATGCTTGACTTATCTCGTTCAACGGTACAAAGCCGTATGCTCAAACTAGAAGAAACGGGTGTAATTAAAGGCTATAGCGTTGATTATGGTGACGACTACCTCAGTAAAATGGTATCAGCTCATGTGTCTATAAAAGTAAGACAAAAACTAACAACTAAAACAAATATTGAGCTTAAGCAAATTGATGCAATTTCGCAGCTCTATGCCATAAGTGGTGAGTTTGATTTAATTGCTGTAGTACAGGCTCAAAATTTAGAGCAGCTTAGCCATTTACTAGACGATATAGGAAATTTGGATGGAGTAGAGCGCACAACATCTTCTGTTATTTTAGAAACTAAATTTAAGCGTTAATCGCCATTTAAGCCCTGAATTGTTTAATACTGTTTATATATTAGAAATGACTATAAACATTACTAAATAACGTGTAGTAAATAGTTTATAAATTCTTGATTTATTTATCTTGCATGCTAAAATTAAGAATAGTTGGTAATTGCGTTTTTAGTAATTACATAACAAGGATTTATTTGCTACTTACATGGATGTAGAGAGTCTCCCTCCCTCGTACTTATGTAAAAAATCGAACTATTTTATAAACAATGCAATACTAATTATTGTGTTAAGGGTAATTATGAAAACGGTTTTTACAGTGATATTATCAATCATACTTATAGGCTATTATTTAACTGCCAAAGCTAGTCATTTTTCGTCAAAGAAGAATACAGAAGTTAATACGTATAGTGATATCTATTTTAAACTCGAAACATCCTCAGTAAATATCAATGAAATAATTGCTGGCGCTACAGATTTTGCTTTAACTATGTGCGCAGATAAAGCCTATCAGGAAGCTTTAGGTAATACTGTTGCTAGCTGCAATTCTCAATTTGAAGAATCTAAAAATGTTTGCTCAAAGCATATTATGAAGAATGCTAAGCAGCACTATACAGACAAAGCTACAGTAACACTGCTAACAGAACGGTTTATTAAGTGTGTAAGCGCTGCATAGCTAGGAAATTAGAGCTGTTACCTAATAATTACAGCAAATAATGCAATTTTAATCTGTTTGGCTACACTTATTTTAATTTGTACATTATTTAGCAATGAATTATGCCTGCATATTTTTTTACCCTCTTATTGGGTTTAACTGAGCCTCTTCAGTTTGGAACAAACTTACCCACCACTGCACCTGATAATGCAGTCAACCAAGTTGAGTGTATTTTATTTGAAATGGGAGCCCCTTTTCAGCTACAAACCTTGCCATGGTTACGTGCACGTCGAGAAGTAAAGTTAGACCGCTTAGATGGTTATTTCACTACTCATTTAATGCCTGAAATGAAGGCCTATGGGCGCATATCATCCCCCATCTTTTTAGAAAGCTGGTACTGGTTTACTCATCCAGAGAGCATTAATAAACCAAAAAATAAAATGCGTTATGGTGCAGTAAGAGGGAGTTATCAGGCTAATTGGTTTAAAACTCAGAATATTATTGCTGAGGTAGAAGTAAATTCATTAGAAGAAATAGTAAATGTTATGCACCATAAGCGGATTGATAGAATTCTACTTGATTTAGACGATTTTGAATTAGCAGCCTCTAAGCTAGGCATTAATGAAGATGAGTATCAAAGAGAATTTTTTAGGTATGTACCTTTGGGATTATTTGCTTCGCATTCACTTATTAAACGCTTTCCTAAATTTATGCAGCAGTTTGATGAAAATATAAATACTTGCGCGCAGGCTCCATTTTCACTATCAAAAAGTGAAGAAAAGCAAATACTTGATAGGTTGTCCAGTAGTGCTAAAACCTTACTAAACTTACCTAGTTTATTAGAACAAGTTCAAATAAGTAATGAGTCTCCCTTAAGTGAATCTGAAATTAAAAGACTAGACCAGCTATGGATAAAAGAAAGTAAACAAGTAAAGCACCCTGATGGATTAGCTATGCTTAATTTACCGTTATCTAAAGTATTTAAAAAATGGCAATCTCAATTCAAAGGTGTTGTTACTGAGCTAATATTGACTGATAACCAAGGAAAAACATCGCTATTAGTAAGCTAACCAGTGACTACTGGCAAGGAGATGAAAATAAGTTTACTAAAACATTTAAACAGTCAAAAGATTTTAACTTTGATAGCGTCACATATGATGCATCAACACATCATTTTCAAGTTCAGCTAAGTTTTCCTGTTTTAGATGATAATAGTAGTCATATTGGAGTGTTGATTTTAGGTATTGATGTAGAAAAAGCACTTCATTCGTCAAACGAAAAGAGTAATTAACTCATTACCTTTCACATAAGTTAGCTAAGCTTTAATACTTTAGCTTAGCTAACTAGATGCTATGGAAGTGTTTTTTCTGAAATAGGTTTTTTTCTTATAACTTCTTTTTTGGCTTTATCAAGCTTTATAAAATAAGCATTACCGCCTATGCCTTTAAACTCTTCATCTGTAAATACAATCGTATTGTCATCAAAAAAGGTGACAGCTTCTTTTTGAGTAACAATCCCTAAGTCTATTTTTGATACATCACCAGAGAAAAACTTATCACCTTCAAAGTTTTCAAATAACCAAAGACTTGTTGAATCAAGTAAGACTAATTTTTTACGATCGGGGCTGAGCGCCGCAGAGGTTATCCAGCATAGTTTTTCAAGCGTGGTACACGTTTTAAAAGAGTCAATTAGCTCAGCATCAAAATTTGCTGCATGATCGCCCACTTTATACACTTTAGTAATACCATCGAAAGGTTCAGTGCGGTTTTTAGTAAATAAATATAAATGACGACCTAGTGCTACAAATGCTTCTAAATCAAAATTTCGGTCATTGGGTTTTATTGGACTGCCATCCATTTCAGGGTAGGTAAACTTAATTATTTCGGCTTGGGTTGTGTTTGTTTTTATATCTATAGGGTTTTCTATTTTATAAATAGTGAGCCATCTACGATCATTTTTGTTATTACCAAAATCCCCTAAAAAAAAGTGCCCAAATTTGTTTTGGGTCATGTCTTCCCAATCAATGTTTTTAGCGTTTTCAACTAAAATTTCTTTGGCGATAGAACCATCTTTGTTAAGGCGGTAAAGCTTTGGTTCGTTGCCTCCGTCGTTAATAGCCCATAGACGTTTTTGTTTATCAAATTCAATACCTGAGATTTCTTTTAATTTAGGATCAACTGAGATTTCTTTTTTACTATAAAGGGTATAGATTGAAGAACCAACAAGTGTGGCTATTATTAAAAAAATGATGGCTATAGTTATTAAAATGCTTTTTTTCAACATGAAAATTATGATATTTCAGAGTATTAAGATGCTGTGTATTATCGCTGATGAAAGTACAGAACAAAAGAATTTTATAAATTTAGGTAATACTTTTGGATTATTTAACTTTAAATTCGATTAAATAAATAATATGTGATGTACGCTTAGTTGGTTCAAATATTGCTCTGTACTACTGAGCTTTTTAAAAAAGATTGTTTATATACTAACCGCACTTTTTAAGTGCAGAAAAAATGAATTGTTGCACTGTAATAATGCGTAAATAAAGTTTTGGTTAACTTACAACGTGTTTAATGATTTTGAATGGAATCCACATCGCCTTTTTGTTTAGTTGTATGGCCTGTGGCAAAGATTAAGTACCCTTTTTGGTTTAGTTGGAGCCTGCTATGTTGAATAAACGTTTTTTTAAAACAAAAGATGAAGCTGAAGTAACCTTTGAATTTTCTCATCCAGAGGCAGAAGAAGTTTGCTTATTAGGCGAATTCAATGATTGGCAACCTGTGCCAATGAAGCTTAATAAAAAACAAGGTGTGTTTAGATTTAAGCAACGCTTACCTATCGATCAACAATTTCACTTTCGTTATTTAATAAATGGAGACATTTGGGATAACGACCACCAAGCTGATGGTTATATTGGCAATACATTTGGCACAGAAAACAGCATAGTAAATACTCAACGCATTAATTAAGGCGATTCAATGGATGCTCTTTCGCAGTTGTTTTACCTGCATGGTATTGGCTTTGAATTCACTAAGTATACAGGTGAACAGGTGTTTTTTAGCGAAGACACGCGTAAACGTGCTTTGCAATGTTGCGGTGTTGATACAAATAACGAAGCCGAAATAACTCAACTAACTTATGATTTAGATGCATCGCTTTGGCTGGATTTAGTACCCAGTGTGAGTTTGGTTGACCAAAAAAAATGCGCTTTAAAGCTTCGTATAGACGAACGTCAGCAGTATTTAGCCGCCAACATTAATGTCCCTTCTCTTGGGATGAATATAGCGGTTGAGAACCTTTATAATTTGGTAGTTACAGGTGAATATTACTTACATGGCGTTCGCTATATTGAGCTAGCACTACCCATAGAAACTATGCCAATTGGCTATCATGACGCTAGTGTTCAAGTAGGTGAACAGCATGCAATTACGCAACTTTGGTGTGTACCTGAGCAAGTTTATCAAGTGGAGGACACAAAGCGCACAGGGTTATCTATTCAGCTTTACACATTAAAAAATAAAGCGCATTTAGGTATTGGCGACTTTGACGATTTACTAACGCTTACAAAATTATGCAGCTCGCAAAATATGGATTACATATTACTTAATCCACTGCATTTGTTATTCGCTGATATGCCAGAGCGTGCAAGCCCTTATAGCCCTAGTAGTCGGGCTTTATTAAACCCTCTTTATATTTCTATAGTATTAAGCGAAGACGCACAAAATAACGCAGTTCTACATGACCTCATGCAACAAGACGACGTAATTACACTTATAAAAAGTAATGATCAATTTATAGATTATGAAAATGTAAGCCGTATAAAGTATGCGTTATTTGAAGCGCTTTATAATCAGTTTGAATTAACGGCAAGTGATGAGCGTCGCCAAGCGTTTACTGATTTTTGTAATACTCATTCAACTACGTTAAATACCCTCGAATCAGATAACTTAACATTTGATTATTACCTGCAGTGGCAAGCGCATACGCAATTGGCACTGTGTCAACAAAGTTGTGCAGAGCGAGGTATGGCTATTGGCTTAATCAATGATTTAGCTGTTGGTTGTGCGGGTGATGGAGCTGAATTTAAAAATCAAAAGCCACTGTTTAGCCAAGGTGCAAGTGTCGGTGCTCCACCTGATCCATGGGCCGAAGCTGGCCAAAATTGGGGGCTTCCAGCACTAAACCCTCATAGTCTTAGTAATAATCACTACCAATTTTATCGCTCGCTCATTCGCGCAAACATGCAAAATGTAGGTGGGCTTAGAATTGACCACGTAATGGCTATTAGGCGCTTATGGTGGTGCTTTGAAAATAATGGCGAACAAGGTGGCTGTTATGTTTACTACCCGTTTGAGCACTTACTCGCCATTTTAAAAATTGAGTCACATATTAATCAGAGTATTGTTATTGGAGAAGATTTAGGCGTTGTGCCGCCAGAGGTAAGGCAGGCTCTAGCTTCAAGCGGTATATTTTCTAACAGTTTATTTTATTTTGAAAAACAACACAGTGGAGAGTTTTTATCGACAGATGAGCTAGCAGCACAGTGTTTGTTAATGATAGCCAATCATGATGTACCGCCTTTTACAGGTTGGTGGCAGCATGCTGATTTAAATATTAAGCAACAATACAAGCTTATAACTTGCAGTGAATACGAGCAATTAAAGCAACAACGAGTAGAAGAGCAGCATAGGATACTACGGTTTATTAATCGCCATACCAATACAACCGAGCTTTTATTACATAGTAATTCAGTCGAAGTATATAACGCACTAGCATTGTGTTTGGCAGGTTCTCAATCGCGTCTATTTGCAATTCAAATAGATGATTTAGATGAGCAGAAATATCCGGTTAATATCCCCGGGACAGATAAAGAATATCCTAATTGGCGACGTGTATTAACGCATACCAGTGAAGAAATATTTACTAAAAATGGCTCACTTTTAGCTGCTATCGATTCAATAAGGAAAAGTTAAATGAGCAGTACAATTAATAAAAAATCGTCAGCACAGGACAGCTCAGTACATGAAAATAGCTATGATGCACAAGTACATGCATTAAATACAGGACGATTTACAGACCCATTTAGCTTTTTAGGGGCACATAAAACAGATGCCGAAGTTGAAATCCGTCTTTACTTACCTTGTGCAATAAACGTAAGTGTTACATTAAATAATAAAAGCATTGAGGCGCAGCGCTACCAACAAAGTGACTTATTTATAGCTAAAGTTGATGCACTACCCACCGCGCCTTATCAATGCATTGCTAAGTACACAAATAGCAGCGTTACCTTTTATGATGAATACAGCTTTGAAAGCACACTTGATGCAGAGGCAATGTATTTATTTAACGAAGGCAGCCTTGAACATGCGTACTCTCATTTTGGTGCACATTTTAGCACTCAACAAAATGTAGAGGGTGTGCGCTTTTGTGTATGGGCGCCTAATGCTGCAAGTGTCTCTATTATTGGTGAGTTTAATTTTTGGCAAGCTAATCGCCACTTTATGCGTTTTCATCCTGCAAGTGGTGTATGGGAGTTATTCGTACCAGGCCTTAAAGCCGACATGTGCTACAAATTTGCAATTACCGCTCAAAGTGGAGAAGTACTCGAAAAAGCCGACCCCTATGCATTTAAAATGCAACAAGCCCCGGGTACTGCAAGTGTACTGCAGTATAAACCAGAACCTATAACGCTCGGCGAGCAGGCACTTAAAAACAGACAAAAGCGTAATCATATTGATGCGCCAATTAGTATTTATGAAGTGCATTTAGGCTCATGGCAACGCGCTGAAAACAACCGCTATTTAAGTTACACAGAGCTTGCTGACAAACTCGTTAGCTACGCCCTTGAAATGAATTTTACCCACCTTCAACTTATGCCAATAAGTGAATACCCGTTTGATGGTTCGTGGGGGTATCAGCCTGTTGGTTTATTTGCACCTACCAGTCGTTTTGGCGATTACAACAGCTTTAAATACTTTGTAGAGCAATGCCACAAAGCTAATTTAGGTATTTTACTTGATTGGGTGCCTGGGCATTTTCCTAGCGATCCGCATGGCTTACATCGATTCGATGGCACCCATTTATATGAACATGCCGATAAGCGCCAAGGTTTTCATCCTGATTGGAATACCTACATTTATAACTACGACCGCCCTGAAGTTAAAAGCTTTTTGATTTCAAATGCTATGTATTGGTTACATCAATTTGGTTTAGATGGTCTGCGTGTAGATGCCGTAGCTTCTATGTTGTATTTAGATTACAGCCGAAAAGAAGGCGAGTGGATTGCTAATTGTTATGGCGGGCGCGAAAACTTAGGTGCAATTGAGTGCCTAAAGCAAGTCAATATGCGCAGCTATAAAAACAACCCAGGCATTATGATGGTGGCTGAGGAGTCAACAGCGTGGCCGGGTGTCACCCAAAGTGTTGAGCACAACGGCTTAGGCTTTGGCTATAAGTGGAATATGGGTTGGATGAACGATAGTTTGCATTACATGCAGCACGACCCTTTATACCGTCAGCATCATCATCACGAAATGACTTTTTCGATGGTATACGCTTTTAGTGAAAACTATATATTGCCATTAAGCCACGATGAAGTAGTACACGGTAAAGGATCGTTAATTGAAAAAATGCCAGGCGATGATTGGCAGAAATTTGCAAATTTACGCGCTTACTACGCATTTATGTGGGCACACCCGGGTAAAAAACTCTTATTTATGGGCGGTGAAATTGCACAGCGAAAAGAGTGGGGGCACGATCATTCTATTGATTGGCATTTACTTGAGCACCAAAGCCACAACGGGGTAAAGCACACCGTAAAAGCGCTCAATACCGTTTATAAAAACCAACCTGCGTTGTATGAGCTAGATTCGAGCGCGGCTGGTTTTACCTGGATAGATAACAATAATAATCAGCAGAGCATTTTGAGCTTTGTTCGCTATGCTAAAAACGCAAAAAACTTTGTGGTTGTTATTGCTAATTTTACCCCCGCGTCCTATGAAAACTACGTTATTGGCGTACCGAGTAAAGGGCGTTACAAGGTCATTTTAAATACAGATGATACTCAGTTTTTTGGTTCTGGCATTGAGGTAACTAAAGATTCATCGCAGATAGTTCAAGCAATAAACGAATCAAATCATGGTTTTAAACACAGTATTTCAATTGCCATTGGTGGCTTAACTACTATTTATTTACAAAAGGTTGATGATGAGTAACCGATTTGATGTAGCACCCGGTAATGTAGAACCACTTGGCTCTAGTGTTATTGATATTGGGGTTAACTTCGCGCTATATGCGCCTGGGGCAAGCCAAGCTTATGTATGCCTGTTTGATAAAAGTGGCCATTCAGAAATACTAAAAATGGCGATGAATATCAACGAAGGTGGTATTTGGAGTATTCATATTTCGCCATTAAACGCCGGTGCGCTTTATGGTTTTAGAGTTGAGGGTGAATATAACCCTAAAAACGGTCAACTGTTTAACGAAAATAAGCTGCTGATAGACCCATATGCAAAAGACTTGTTTGGTGAGTTTACTTGGAGTGAACGCCATTACGGGCAAATGCCAATCGGTACTAAAAGCACTGTAAATAATGCGATTGATATACCTAAATCAAAAGTAGCGGCTCCTACGTTGTATACGCATAAAAAGCCTAACCACCGTTGGTCAAACACGGTTATTTATGAGTGCCATGTGAAAGGTACAACGTGTCGTCATCCTAAAATTCCCAAATCTCTACAAGGGAAGTTTTTAGGGTTAAGTCACCCAAGCTTTATTGAACATTTGCAAAGCTTTGGGGTTACAGCCGTTGAGCTTTTACCTGTTCACTCTTTTATTAGTGAGCAATTTTTAACAGGGAAAGGTTTGCAAAACTACTGGGGTTACAACACGCTTAACTTTTTTACGCCCCACAAAGACTATTTGGTAAACGACGATATAAACGAGTTTAAGCAAATGGTTAAAGAGCTCCATGCTGCAGACATAGAAGTCATATTAGATGTTGTTTATAACCATACAGCAGAGGCGGGGGCGGATGGCCCTATACTATCGCTTAGAGGCTTTGATAACTTAGCCTATTACCGCGCAGTAGATGGCCAGCCTGACGTATATATAAACGATACCGGCTGTGGTAATACCATAAATATTGACCACCCTAAAACACTGCAACTGGTACTTGATAGCCTTCGTTATTGGGTTGAAGTGATGGGAGTTGATGGTTTTAGGTTTGATTTAGCGACCATTTTAGGCCGCACAAAATCAGGCTTTAGCTCCGCACATACTTTTTTACAAGTAGTTGCCCAAGACCCTGTACTTAACAAAGTTAAGTTAATAAGTGAGCCGTGGGATATAGGCCCAGGTGGTTATCAGCTTGGGGCATTCCCGCCGCCATGGCGAGAATGGAACGATCAATACCGCGATGTAATTAGACGTTTTTGGCAAAGTGAAACGGGCATAATTGCCAACGTTGCAAAACGTTTGCATGGATCGTTTGATATTTTTGAGCACAGCCAACGTGGACCACTTAATAGCATTAATTTTATAACGAGTCATGATGGTTTCACGCTTGCCGATTTAGTGAGTTATGAAGAAAAGCATAACGAAGCTAATGGTGAGCAAAACAGAGATGGGCACAGTGCAAATCACTCGTTCAACTGTGGAGTAGAAGGCTTTACCAGTGACTCAAAAATAAACGCACTGCGTTTGCAACAACAAAAGAACTTTTTACTTACTTTAATACTCTCAAAAGGTGTACCCATGATTGCCGCTGGCAGCGAAATGGCGCACTCTCAAGGGGGGAATAACAATGCTTATTGCCAAAATAATCGCACTAGCTGGCTTGCCTGGAAAGATTCTCAACTTAATCATTCGCTAACACGATTTATTGACGATGCTTTAAAAATTAGACGCGCGCACAGTGCGTTCAAACACAGTGTATTTTTAGATGATATAGACGAGCGTTTTACCGTTAAGTGGTTTACTGAACAAGGTAAAACCATGACCGACGCTCATTGGCATGAAGATACCAGACAGTTTTTAATGTATAGCTTACTTGATAAGCAAAACAATCATGCATTACTGATGGTATTTAATGCCAGTAAAAAAACAGTTTTTTGCCAAATGCCGCCTTCGCCTATTAATGCGCCGTGGCAAATGGTTTTATCAAGTGTAAATAATGCATCTGTGAGTAGTAATGAAGATGCGATGGTTGAAATTTCAGCACAAAGTAGTTGGGTTTTTAGTGCTAATTTAGAGGATGTAAGTCATGGCTAAGCAAAGTGAACAAGTGTGTGTAGTAAAGGGCTGGCAAGAAGGTCCTGTTATAGATGAAAGTACGCTTAAAGATGACTTAACACGGCATTTTTATTATACCCTAGGTCGCGATAAGGTCGGCGAATCAAGACTGTATTTATACCATGCTTTAGCGCTGACTATTCGCGACAGACTTGTTGCCCGCTGCAGAGAAACGAATCAACAAATTAAGCAAGAGAAACGCCGCAAAACGGCTTACCTTTCTCTTGAATTTTTAATGGGACGTGCGCTAGGTAATGCAATACTAAACCTAGATTTAGACGACCAAGTTGCTGCTGCATTACAAGAATACTGCACAACAGTAGAAACGCTTGAAGATGCCGAGCACGACGCAGGTTTAGGTAACGGTGGTTTAGGCCGCCTAGCTGCTTGTTTTTTAGATAGTTGTGCAAGTCTAGCGTTACCTGTCATTGGTTATGGCCTTCGTTACGAATACGGCATGTTTAACCAATCCATTAAAGATGGTAACCAAATTGAGCAACCAGATAACTGGCTGCGCGAAGGCCACCCATGGGAGCTAAGCGCGCCAGAGCATGCAAAACGTGTGAAATTTGGCGGCTACGTGCAAAGTTACACGGATAAATTTGGCCGAGAGCATCGTCAATGGATGAGTTCACAAGATGTATTAGCTGTCCCTTACGATGTCCCAGTCCCAGGTTATAAAAACAATATTGTAAATACGCTACGCTTATGGAAATCAGAAGCGACAGATGAATTTAATTTGACCGAATTTAATGCAGGCAGTTACTCAGAAGCCGTCGCACAAAAAAACCTAGCTGAACAAATTACCATGGTGCTGTATCCAAACGACAGCAGCGAAAATGGTAAAGAGCTTAGATTGCGCCAACAATACTTTTTATCATCTGCGAGTATTCAAGACGTAGTTGATCAGTGGGTTTCCCAACATGGCGAGAACTTTAGCGACTTTGCTGATTTTCATGTTTTTCAGTTAAACGACACGCACCCAAGTATTGCTGTTGCAGAGCTGATGCGTATTTTAATTGATGATTACGAACTTGATTGGAACGATGCTTGGCAAATCACTACTAAAACAATGGCCTACACAAACCATACGTTACTTCCTGAAGCGCTTGAAAAGTGGTCTGTTTCGTTGTTTTCAAAATTATTACCACGCATTTTAGAAATAGTTTACGAGATAAACGCACGCTTTTTAGCACAAGTTGCACAGCAATGGCCGGGTGATGTTAATAAACAGCGTGCATTGTCGTTGATTGAAGAGGGCGATGAGCCGCAAATTCGTATGGCTTACTTAGCCATTGTAGGTAGTTACTCTGTAAATGGCGTAGCAGCACTGCATACCGAACTGTTAAAAGCGGGTTTATTTAAAGAGTTTTACGCGCTTTGGCCAGATAAGTTTAATAACAAAACAAATGGTGTTACACCTCGTCGATGGCTTGCGCATTGTAACCCAGTATTAAGTGAATTAATTGGTGAAAAAATTGGCCATGACTGGGTTAAAAACTTTTCAAAAATTAGTGACCTATGTCGTTTTTATGACGACAAGGCATTTCATGAGCAGTGGCAAAATGCTAAACGTGAAAACAAACAACGTTTAGTTGATTTAGTTAAGGCGCGCTGCGATATCGATTTTGATGTATCGATGATGTTTGACGTTCAAGTAAAACGTATCCACGAATACAAACGTCAGCTATTAAACATACTTCATGTGATTCATTTATATGACCGCATTCGCCGTGGGGATACCCAAGGACTTGTTCCTCGTTGTGTTCTATTAGGTGGTAAAGCAGCACCGGGTTATTACATGGCTAAAAAAATTATTAAGCTTATTAATAACGTGGCAGAGGTTATAAATAAAGACCCTCAAGCTGCGCCATATTTACGCGTCGCCTTTTTACCTAATTACAACGTAACCGCTATGGAAGTTATTTGTCCTGCAACCGATTTGTCAGAGCAAGTATCTACCGCAGGCAAAGAAGCGTCGGGTACTGGCAACATGAAGTTTATGATGAATGGTGCATTGACGATAGGCACGCTGGATGGCGCAAACATTGAAATTAGAGATGCAGTTGGTGCAGACAACTTCTTTTTGTTTGGGGCACAAGCTCATCAAATTGATGATATTAAGTCACGTTACAATCCTGAGCACTTAATCGCACAAAATAGCGATTTAAATAATGTAATGCAACTACTCGAAAGCGGCCATTTTAACTTGTTTGAACCATGCTTATTTGACGATATTACAAATGCAATTAAGAGCCCACACGATCCATGGCTTGTTGCGCACGATTTTGAAAGTTATGTAGCAGCTCAAAAAGAAGTTGATAAAGCTTACGCAGATCAAACCTACTGGACACAAATGAGTATTTTAAATACGGCAGCCAGTGGAATGTTTTCAAGTGATAGAACCATAAGCCAATACAGTGAAGACATTTGGCATTTAGAACCCCTCAATATTAGTGAAACAGACTTAACGACAACTAAAAGCCATGCCACTAACAGCCTAGACTAAATGGAGAGAGTATTATGCCCAATTATGCAAATCGCTACATAAGTAGCCTAACCAGAGAAACTTACGCGTTAATACTGGCAGGGGGTCGCGGTTCTCGCCTGCATGAGCTAACCGATTGGCGAGCAAAGCCAGCAGTTTACTTTGGTGGTAAACATCGAATTATTGATTTTCCACTATCAAACTGCATTAACTCGGGTGTGAGACGTGTTGGTATTGCCACACAATATAAATCGCATTCATTAATTCGTCATGTAAACCGCGCGTGGGGGCACTTTAAAAAAGAGCTAGGAGAGTCGGTTGAAATACTACCTGCATCTCAGCGCCAAGGTGATGATTGGTACTGTGGAACCGCAGATGCTGTTTTTCAAAACATAGATATTATTCGTCACGAACTCCCTAAATATGTGATGATTTTGTCTGGAGATCATGTGTATCGCATGGACTATGGCGCTTTATTGGCTGAACATGTGCAAAAGGGCGCAGATATGACAGTGTGTTGTATTGAAGTGCCCGTAGAGGAAGCCGCAGACACGTTTGGTGTAATGACCGTTGATGAAGAAAACAGAGTGTGTCGTTTTGATGAAAAACCAGCAATGCCGAGCTCCGTACCCGGCAAGCCAGGTACATGTTTAGCATCAATGGGTAATTACATTTTTAATACTGAATTTTTGTTTGAGCAACTTAAAAAAGATTCTGAAAACGAAGGCTCTGGCCGAGATTTTGGTCACGATATTATTCCAGCAATTATAGAAGAGCATAATGTATTTGCTTTCCCATTTAGAGATCCAAACCAAGAGGGGCAACCTTATTGGCGCGATGTAGGTACCCTAGATTCGTTCTGGGAAGCTAATATGGAATTGGTAATGCCAGAACCACAACTTGATTTATACGACCCAACGTGGCCAATATGGACATATCAAGAGCAGCTACCACCTGCTAAGTTTATTTTTGATGACGAAGATAGACGCGGTATGGCATTAGACTCAACTGTGTCGGGTGGGTGTATTATTTCGGGCTCTGCGGTTAGAAAGTCACTCTTGTTTTCTAATGTCCACGTTCGCTCATTTTGTACCATTGAGCAGTCGGTAATTTTACCCGGTGCGGTTATAAATCGAGGTTGTAAAATTAAGCGTGCGATTATAGATAGGAGCTGTGAAATACCGGCAGGTCTCGAAATCGGTTTTGACAAAAAAACAGATGAAGAAAACGGCTTTAGAGTATCTAAGAAAGGCATCGTTCTTGTTACTCGTGATATGCTCACTGAGCTTGCAAAAAAGTTAGAGCGCCAAGCGCGTGAGAATAAAAAGCTAGCGTAAAACACGTTAAATATTAAGCACGACAACAAAGCTTGCTCATTTATGAGCAAGCCCACACAGGTTAAAGGAAGTAGTAAATTAATGCATGTATTAATGGTTGCAGCAGAAAATGACGCGTTACCAGGCGCAAAAGTAGGCGGTGTGGCAGATGTAGTACGCGATGCCCCAAGGGCGCTCGCAAAGCAAGGTATAACGGTTGACGTTATTATTCCTGACTACGGGTTTGAGCCGCTTGAGCGTATTTATATAGGTGAAGTAACCGTTGCATTTAATGCTCAACCCCATGTATTAACCATTTTTAAAGTACAACAAGCCCAAAATAATGTAAGCCAAATTGTTATTAGCCACCCGCTATTTAGTGAATCAGGCAGTGTATATTGTAACGATGCACCGGGGAGGCCTTTTGCAACTGATGCGACAAAATTTGCTTTATTTAATGCAGCTGTCTGCGAAGCATTATTACAAGGTGTATTAAAGCGCCCTACAGCGCTACATTTACATGATTGGCACAGCGCCTGCGTTGCAGTTTTACTTAAGTTTGAGCCACGTTATAGCTCACTTAATACCTTACCCATTGCCTACACAGTGCATAATATTGCACTGCAAGGTATAAGACCTTTTAAACACGACGACTCAAGCTTAGAGGCATGGTTTCCGTCACTTAGTTATAATGGCCAGCAACTATGCGACCCGCGTTACCCTCATTGCTTTAATCCTATGCGCAGTGCAATAAATCTGTGCGATAAAATACATGTTGTATCACCAACCTACAGCCAAGAGGTTCTTGAACCTAGTAATTACGAGCATGGTTTTTTTGGTGGCGAAGGGCTTGAGCAAGATCTGCAAAATGCAGCAAGCCAAGGTAAGCTTGTCGGTATTTTAAATGGCTGCGAATATCCAAGCAATGCACTTGAAGGAGCAACTCTCGCTGATTTTTATAGCCAAGCAGAGAACACTTTATTTACTTGGATGGCAAATAGCGAGCAGTTACAAAGCGGCTACTATATTGCCCACCAACGACTACAGCAATTTAAAGCAACGGTTAATAATGGCCCATTAATCACAAGCGTTGGCCGACTTACAGAGCAAAAAGTGTTGTTATTGTGCCAGCAGGTTAATGAGGCTTTAGCTATTGATAAAGTGTGCCAAGTCATTAATGAACATAACGGCAGACTTATTATTCTAGGCTCGGGTGATAAAGAGCTCGAAAGCATATTTACCAAAGCAATGGCGCGTAATTCTAATCTTTTATTTTTGAAAGGCTATGGTCAAGGTGTTGGCGATTTAATGTATCAACTAGGTGACTTATTTTTAATGCCAAGTTCGTTTGAACCTTGTGGTATTAGCCAAATGCTAGCAATGCGTGCGGGACAACCCTGTTTAGTACACAGTGTTGGCGGATTAAAAGATACAGTTAAACATCATGAAAATGGTTTTAGCTTTAATGGCGACACGTTAGCAACACAAACGAGTAATTTAATTAGCTGTTTAGACGAAACTCTCTTAATTAAAAAGCAGAATCCTAAAAAGTGGCATAAAATTAAGCACAGCGCAGAGAAAATGCGTTTTTCGTGGCCACAAGTGGCAACTGATTATATAACAACCTTATACCGGTAAATCGTTGCTGTACTTTAAAGTTTAGTGACAAATGTACCTGCTTAGGGTTTAATTACTTAGTATTATATAAAAACTAAGAAGTAGGTAATGTGTCTGTATTTGTTGCAAGGCAAGCAATATTCAATCGAAGTAAAAAAGTAGTAGCCTATGAGCTACTTTTTCGTGATAGTCCAAAAAATTATTTTCCAGATATTGCAGAAGGCCAAGCAACAGCAAGGCTTATTATGGAAAATCAATTAAATTTAGGTACACGCCATATTACATCAGGCAAAAAAGCGCTTATTAATATAGGACCAGAATCATTAAAGCTCGATTTATGTGCTTTCCTACCATGCCAAGACGTTGTGATTGAGTTACTCGAAACCATAGAACCCACCGACGATAACTATGAACTGTGCCGAGGTTTGTTTCATAGTAACTACAAACTCGCACTCGATGACTTTGTATATAAACCACAGTGGGATCGTTTTTTAAAGCTTGTGAAGCTCATTAAATTTGATATTGCAATTACACCTCTTAGCGAAATACAGCCCATAATTAATAAGTTACAAGCGCATAAACAAATAAAAATACTAGCCGAAAAAATAGAAACACAAGAAGACTATAAGCTCGCCTTTGATATGGGGTTTGATTATTTTCAAGGCTATTTTTTTGCAAAACCTACCATGATCAAACAAAATGACATTGATTATAATTATGGTTTAGTCGTCGCTATTTACGCCGAAATAATGAAAAACAGTCCAGATATAAAAGCTATATCTGGACTGTTTGAGCTTGATGCTGCACTTGCGTATAAATTACTGCGTTTAATTAACAGCGGTGTTTTTCCTATACAAAGCCAAATATCGTCATTAAAGCAAGCGCTTGTGTATTTAGGGCATGAACGCCTTAAAAAGTTTGTTAGCCTCATTGTTACTGCTCATACCGCAGGTAAAAAACCTGCAGAGCTAATGCAAGTGTGTGTTGTACGCGCGCGTTTTTGTGAGTTGTTAGCAAAAAAGGTTAATAAGAGCCAGTCAGGCGAAGCATTTTTAACAGGGTTATTTTCACTGCTAGATGCAATCCTTGATCAACCAATGAGCTTACTTGTTGAAAAGCTACCTTTTCCTGATGAAATAAAAACGGCATTATTAGGGGATAAAAACACACTTTATTATATTTTAAACGTTGTTAAAGCATACGAAACAGGAAGCTGGTGGGCACTTGAACAAGCTGTACTTTTGCTAAATATAGACAGTGCTATACTTCCTCCACTTTACCAGCAGTCAGTCGATTGGGCTGACAGTTATAAGAATAATATTTAACGGATAATAGCTTTAATGCGCAATTATAATATGGACTTTATTCGCGGCGTTGCCGTACTTGGCCTAGTTTACATGAATGCTTACGCCTTCGGCCTTTTTGAATACGGGTATACCTCCTTAACTAATCCTCCTGTTAGCGACTCAATTATTCACACCTTTAGCAGTTTGTTTGTAGACGGGCGTTTTAGAACACTGTTTAGTTTGCTTTTTGGTGCTGGGCTTTACATTCAGTGGCAACGTTATAAGTCTGAATTGCAGTTAAAAAGCAGGCTCTATTGGTTAATCCTCTTTGGTTTAGCGCATGGTTTTTTACTTTGGGCAGGTGATATTTTATTTGTTTACGGTGTATCTGGCTGGTTTGTTATTAAATATTTAGAGAGTGATAGCACTGTTCTTTTAAAAAGAGGACTTGAGTTTATTTTGTTATCGGGTGTGGTTACCTTACTTGTTATATCTAGCGTACCCGATGAAATAATTTACCGCGATACAGCACAGTTTATAGATTTATATAACCCACACTATATTGATTACTTTATTAGTAACCTCGCCATGAACACATTGATGCTTGTTATGGTGCCAATAATGACAATGTGGATGTGCGTGGGCCTTATGCTCATTGGCATTTATTTATATAAACAAGGCGTTTTTAGTAAAGGCTTAACGACTCAGCAATTAATAGTTTGCGGTGCAATGACCCTTGTTTTTTGTGGAATCAGGCTTTATGCATCACAGCTTAATGGCAGCTTAGGATATGGGGTGCAAGAATTTGTAAATATGTTTGCGGCCCTAGGTATGGCTACGCTGTATATTCATTTAATTGTTAAATTTTGCAATAACAGCGCACACGTCGGCACGCTTATTCAACAAGCAGGGCGCTTAGCATTTACTTTATATATTAGCCAAACACTCATACAACTGTTGTTATATAAAGTGCTATTTACACACTGGGTGCTCAGTTTTGATCGTATTGACTATTGGTTAGTTGCAACGGCATTAGTTGCGCTGCAGCTCATATTTACCTTTTTATACAGCCGCTATTTTAATCAAGGTCCGCTTGAATGTGTATGGCGTAAATTAACTAAAGTAAAAATTAGTGCTTAAACGCCTATAAATAGTAAATTAGGGGCGAAAAAATAGTGTGGGTGGTTTACACTACTCGCCTTAAAAATTACTACGCTATAAGTGCCAT
The DNA here is from genome assembly GCF_011378685.1 of Pseudoalteromonas sp. C8. Taxonomy (NCBI): domain Bacteria; kingdom Pseudomonadati; phylum Pseudomonadota; class Gammaproteobacteria; order Alteromonadales; family Pseudoalteromonadaceae; genus Pseudoalteromonas; species Pseudoalteromonas sp. C8. The sequence goes on along the minus strand of NZ_WTKT01000012.1, from coordinate 83,046 downwards.
GACCGAATTAAAACGTTTAAATAAATTTATTAGTGAAACAGGATTTTGTTCACGCCGCGAAGCCGATAAATATATTGAGCAAGGTCGTGTCAGCGTTAATGGCTACTCACCAGAAATGGGCGTAAAAGTAGCCGCTACCGATGTTGTATTAATTGATGGTAAGCCTCTTAAAGCCACGCCAAAGCGCGTTTACATTGCCTACAATAAACCCGTTGGCATAACGTGTACTACCGAAAGTAAAATTCAAAGTAATATTATTCGCGCGGTAAATTATCCTACGCGTATATTCCCAATAGGGCGCTTAGATAGACCGTCTGAAGGGCTTATATTTTTAACTAACGAAGGCGATATCGTTAATAAAATTTTACGTGCGGGCAATAATCACGAAAAAGAATACGTTGTTACGGTAGATAAACCGCTTAATCGTCAGTTTGTTATAAAAATGGCGAATGGCGTGCCTATCTTAGATACCGTTACTAAAGAATGTAAAGTAACGCAAAGTGGCCCCAAAGAATTTAAAATAGTACTTACCCAAGGCTTAAACCGTCAAATACGCCGCATGTGTGAGTACTTAGGCTACGAAGTTGTAACCTTAAAACGTACGCGCATAATGAACGTAACACTTAAAGGTTTAAAAGTAGGACAGTGGCGTCATCTATCAGATATTGAAATGGCGCAAATAAACGATTCAATTTCTGATTCTGGTAAAACTCAAGAGCACTCGCTTGATACTAATAAGCAATCAGAAAATAATGCACCTTTAGCACCTAAAAAACGCGATTTTCAGGGCGAAAACCCACGACGCTTTAATAATGGTGATCGAAATAGTGAGCGTAGTAATGAGCGAAACACAAATCGTAACTCTGAGCGTAGCAATGCTAACGGAGAGCGCAAAAATGAGCGAACTAATACTCCTTACCAAAAGCGTTCTACAACGTATGTGGGTAAGCCAAAAAGCATTAAAGAAAACAAATCGTCTAATGCTAAATCAGACTCAAAACCAAGCTCAGGCCGTATTCTCAGCCTAAAAAAATAGTGTGCAGCTAAATGATGGTATTATACCAATCTGCTTAATTAATTGGGCTATTTTGAGGTAAGAAAACCGTGTCGATAACAAGGCAAAAATTTCGTTATTTAGTTGTTCTATATCAGAAATTTTTAACACAGTTAGCGTCAGGTTTAAGCCCTCAAATTGATCAAGTATTATTGCGGATTGGTATTCATCGCTACCACTGTATTTCTTGTACTATATTACCCAGTGGGCTTTTAACGCCCACTAAATTTATATTGTTATTTTGCAAGCTCGCCAACTTACTCTTATCTAAATACCATCTAAAACTGTGTTTCCTGTAGCTTTTTAAGTCAAGCACAGTCAGTTTTGAGCAACTGTATTCATAATCAGTTGGGCAAGTGCCTACTTCAAGTAATTGATATTCTTGCTGCCATATATTGTCGCTGTATTTATTGGCAAGTAACTTTACTGAAATACATACTGACGTCCACAACCATAAGTAAATTAAAATAGGTAAACCAATTGGTATAAATACTGAGCGGAACTTCCCATGTTCAACAATATAATCTTTAACCGTATGTTTAAATTCAAAGTTATTATTGTATTTTTTATATAGGTGCCTAAATAAAGCAACCGATAACACGATCGTCATTATTGGAAATAACGTAAATGTTAAGGTGTTATATATACCATTGGGAATAAAAGCGGGATCAGCTTGTTCATCCCATGCAAGTAAAACCAGTGGAGGAGCCGTTGCTAAAAGTAGCAGAGCGCTGTTGAATAGTTGTTTAAAGGTCACAGGTATTCACTTATAAAATGCTGCTTGTATAAAGCCCAAATTAGCGCTTAATGTTTAGTTATTAAATGCTAAAGCCAATATAAAACAAGAGTATACCTAAATAAATTGAAATCGCCGATAATGCGTTTCTAGAACGCAGGCGCTTAACTATATCGCGTGTACCATCAATCATACCGGAAATAATACCAATTCGCTTAATTAAGTAATCTATTTTGAGGATGGAAAAACGTGTTGATAGCTAGGCAAAAAATTCGCTATTTAGTTGTTCTAAATGAGAATTTTTTAACACAGGTAGCGACACGTTTAGCCCCGCAAAATGATTAAGTATTATTGCGGGTTGGTATAATCAGCAGTAAACCACCTATAAATCGGTAGTTGTTTAAGTTCACGTTACCATTATCGTCAGTTATAAAGCGTAAATAACCAAAAAGTATAAAAAGACTGCCCGCTATTAATACTGCAATTTTAAAGTTTTCCAAGGCTTTTCCATAATATTGAGTTAGATATTAAAACGCCACTGAGTTTAGTCATGATAATTTTACTATATTTCGAATTTAAATTTTGCCTAAATCCATTAAATGGTCTCATTATGTCGCTATATTAGGCGTATATACGCTAAAGCCTGATTTATATTGTGCATTAGCAAGTACACCTTAGTTATATTTTGGGTAAGCTGTTAAGATGCGCCGTCTTAATAATGTAGAAAGGTTATAGAAGTAACATGTCAAAATTTTTCTTTATGGGTAAGCCCGACATAATGGGTAAAAATAACAGTAATGGATTTGCGCCAAATCGTACTGCAAAGGTAGGCACAGAGTTGCATCCGTTAACGCTAATTGTAAACTCAGCTGAACGACAATCAGAAATAGAAGCAATACTAGAAGAGCATTCGCTGTTTGCTTCAATTGAAGTTAAAGCAGACTTACCAGAAGATATTCGCGAACTAGACTTTGCGCTTAGTAAATCAACACCACAAGTATTTGATAAAGTACCAGAGCGTAACGCACCTTGTGTATGTGGTAGTGGCAAAAAATATAAAAAGTGTTGCGGTTAGTTTCTTAACAACTAAATATGTAGCCTTTCTTTTTTATCGGTATTAAATAAAAATGCCACAGGATTTTGAGCCTGTGGCATTTTTTAATGTTAACCAATTATATGTTTAATTACTTACGAGGCTCGTAATCAATTCTAAATATCACGGTGTACAGTACCGGCACTACAATTAGAGTCAAAATTGTAGCAAAGCCCAAACCAAACATAATTGTTACCGCCATTGACTGGAAGAACACGTCAAATAACAGCGGGATCATACCCAAGATAGTAGTTATAGCTGCCATTGCAACTGGTCGTACACGGCTCACACCAGAGTCAAACACGGCTTCATAGGGCGATTTACCTTCCCTTAATTCAAGATTTATTTGATCAACTAATACAATACCGTTTTTAATTAGCATACCGCTTAAGCTTAACAAACCAAGTAGCCCCATAAAGCTAAACGGCGCATTCATCGCTAACAAGCCGGCACTTACACCAATAATAGCCAACGGCACAGTTGCCCAAATAACAAGTGGCTGTTTAAGTGAGTTAAAAAGTAATACCGTGACTGCAAACATCGCTAAATAACCCAGCGGTAATGAGCCAAATATTGCTTTTTGAGCTTTGCTTGATGACTCAAATTCGCCGCCCCATTCTAGTTGGTAACCACGTGGTAGTTCCATGTTCTCTATTGGGCCGCGAATACGTGCAAATAATTTAGCGGGTGTTTCGTCCCCTAATACATTGTGATCGGCCATTACTGTAATAGTACGTTTGCGATCGCGGCGCATTATTAGGCTGTCTTCCCACTGCACATCAAATTCATCTACAACTTGAGTCACTGGTACAAATACACCAAGAACTGGGCTGTATATTTGTAGGTCGTGTACGCTTTCTACGTTTAAGCGCTCGTTAGCAGGAGATCGAGCAATAATGGGTAGTAACTGTGTACCATCGCGATATACGCCCACTTGTTTACCCGATAAGCTCGTTAGTAATACATTGTCTAAGTCTGATTTACTAATACCTAATCGACGTGCTTTTTGCTCGTTAAATTGCGGGCGAATCATTTTGGTACGTGCGCGCCAGTCATCACGAATATTGTATGCACCATCGTCGCTACCAATTAATTCTTCGGCTGTAGCGGCGAGTTGTCTTAAAACAACAGGATCAGGGCCCGAAAAACGTGCTTCTATTTTTGCATCAGTAGAGGGGCCAATTTCCATCGGTTTAATTTTAAGCTGTGCAGAGAGTGCATGATTGCTTGAGTAATCACGCACTGTTTGCATTACAGTTGCTACGGCTTCTCTGTCGGCAACACGAATAATTAATTGCCCGTACGCGGGGTATGATTTTTCTGGCGCGTAGGTAAGCATAAAGCGCGGTGCACCTTGGCCTGTTGTGCTTGTTACTTCTTCAACAAGGTCTTCTTTTTGCAAAAACTCTTCGAGCTTTTTAACGCCCTCAAGGGTTGATCGAATATCAGAGCCTTGCTCTTGCCAGTAATCTACATAAAACATAGGTGTATTAGAGGCAGGAAAAAACGACTGTTTTACAGAGCCAAAACCAATAACCGCAGTACACAGTAAAACAACCATTAATATAAGCGTGGTTTTTCTAAAGTGCAGCGCTAAATCTAAAATCGCTTTGTAACCATTAAAAATAAAGCCTTTGTATGGGTCTTCATCTTCTTGGCCTTCTTCGTTTTTAAATTCGTTTTCTTTAAACATTAAATTGGCAAAAAATGGCGTTAGCGTAATGGCTGTTATCCAGCTTAATAAAAGCGAAATAAACAACACCCAAAACAAGCTACCGGCAAATTCACCACTGGCATCAGAGCTTAAACCAATTGGCGCAAAGGCAGTGACTGCAATTACTGTTGCACCTAGTAAAGGCCATTTTGTTTGCTCAACAATATTAACAGCCGCTTTGAGTTTTGTTTGGCCACGTTTAAGGTTTATCAGTATGCCTTCAGTGACGACTATTGCGTTATCAACCAGCATACCAAGGGCAATAATAAGTGCCCCAAGCGATATACGTTGCAAGTCGATGGCAAACAACTTCATAAATATAAACGTACCCAGTACGGTAAGCAGTAAAATACCACCAATTAAAATGCCGCTTTTTAAACCCATAAATAACAGCAGTACAACAATAACAATCGCAATGGCTTCAAGTAAGCTGATAATAAAACCATCAACCGATTTTTGAACCTCTTGTGGTTGGTTGTATACAGAATTTATATGAATACCATGAGGGCGTTGATATTCAAGTGATGCTAAATGCTCGTCTATGTTTTTACCCACATCAACCACGTTAACACCCGACATAAACGACACGCCAATAAGTAAAGCTTGCTGAGAGTTATAACGAATAATGTTATTTGGTACTTCTGCGTACTCTCTGTAAACCTTTGCTACATCGCCTAAGTAAATAAGCTCATTGGCACCTGATTTTGAAATTAATAAGGTTTCGAGCTCTTTTACATCTTTAAATTCGCCAGTAGGATGCAAGCGAATTGATTCATTGCCCACGCGAATTTTACCCGCGTTAGATACCGTATTTTGCGATTGCAATAACTGGAATATATGGCTTGGCGCAATACCTAATTGAGCAAGTTTACGAGTAGAAACTTCAACCATTACTTGCGCTTGTTGTTGCCCCGCAACGGTTACTTTACTAACGCCTTTAACCAATACCAGTTCACGCTTTAAAAAATCGACGTAATCTTTAAGCTCATCATACGAGTAGCCATCGCCGGTTACCGCATACATAACACCGTAAACATCGGCAAAGTCGTCCAAAATAGTGCTTGGGTAAACACCACTGGGTAATGACGGAGAAAGGTCGTTAATTTTACGACGCATTTCATCCCAAATTTGGCGAAGCTGCTCTTTACGATAATTGCTTTTCATTTCTACTGAAATTTGCGATTTACCGTTAGATGAAATAGACGTAACGTAATCAACATAAGGCAATTGCTGAATCGCGTTTTCAATCGGAAAAGTAACTTCTTCTTCAACTTGCTGCGGCGAAGCGCCAGGGTACATGGTAATAACCATGGCTTTTTTAAGCGTAAACTCAGGGTCTTCTAGTTGCCCTAAATCAAAGTACGACACACTACCGCCAATTAATAGCAGCAGCGTAAACATCCAACTGATTACTTTTTTCTCTATGGAGAGTTGTGCAAAGCTCATAATTATAAGCCTCGCTCTTTATTCCATGCTCTTACTTTCATGCCTTCTTTTAGTGAATGCACACCGGCTGAAACCACAATTTGGCCTTCTTCAATACCACTTAATACTTCAATGCCATCGCGGTGCAACTGGCCAACCTTTACAGCTTGTTTATGCACTTGGCTAGTTTTTGAATCAAAAAGCCATACGTAGGCGTTATCTTCAATTGATTCTTGCGGCTCAGAAAACACCGACTCGATAGGTAAGATTGTATAAGCAACTTGCGAGCGCGTTACTTTACTTAAATCAATAAGCACGCTACCCGTCATACCGGCTAGTAAATTAAAGTCCTCAGGTACTGGTAGCGAAAATACAACTTTATAAGTAAGTGTTGCAGGATCTGCTTGGGTATCCCACTCTTTAATATCAAGTATGTATTCTTTGTCGTCAAAGCCATCAAACTTTACAGTAGGGTGGTAATCGGTGCCTTTTTTAAAGCGAGCGACTATTTTTTCTGGAACCTGAATTTCTACGTCCATTAAATCGCGTGTTTCTAAGCGTAATATATTTTGCTTTGCTTGAATATTTTCAAAGTTTTTAACAAACACCTTAGCGACAGTGCCTGAAAATGGTGCGCGTAGTTCACTGTATTCAAGGTTCGTTTGTGCAATTCTAAATGCAGATTCAGCAATTTGCATATTAGCAGTGGCTTGATCTAATTCTGACTGGCTGGTGATTTTTTTCTCAAACAATTGCTCAATACGGCCAAGTTGTGACTTTGCCAATTCAAAGCGCGCTTTACGTTCGTCAAACTGTAATTGAAAATCTTCTGGATCCAGTTTTGCTAATAAATCACCCTTTTCAACGTGTTCACCAGCGAGAACCGGAAACTTAATAAGTTCACCGTTTACCCTAAAAGCAAGGTACGAGCCTTGGTTTGCAACAACTTCAGCAGGAAAACTACGAATGTTAATTTGCGTATCATGACCTATGTTGAATAATTTAACAGGGCGAATAGGCTCTTCTTTAACTTGTTGTTCTGGCTCAGAACAGGCTATTAAGCTAAGTAAGGTCGTTGTTAATAAACATAGACGAAAGAGTTTCATGTCTTCTCCGTTGCAATGATGGCAAAATAATTAAGTGCAGCATACGCTGCAAACATATAAAATAAAAATCATTAAATTTTAGAAACTCAATAAGTTTTATTTATGATGTTGCAGAGCGGTATATGAAGCTGAATCAATTAATAATTTTAGATGCCATAGTGCAAAGCGCAAGCTTAAGCGGAGCAGCACTAAAGCTACATAAAACGCAGCCAGCGCTTACACTCGCCATTAAAAACTTAGAAGCCAAAATAGGATTTGAGTTACTAGACAGAAGTAAGTACCGATTACAGCTTACTGAAAAAGGGCGTGTTTTTCACCGCGAAGCGCAGCAACTACTGCATGCCAACGACGAGCTAGCACAGCTCGCTAAAGAATTGGCATTAGGTAATGAACCCCAATTTAGAGTTTGTTACGAACAACTTTGTCATATGCAGAGTTATAACGAGATCATAAGTAATACTTTTAGGTTATTTACCAGCACAGAGTTTAGCTTAACCAGCGGGAAGCGCTTTATTTCATTAGAGCAAGTAAACAGTGGGCAAGCTGAATTAGGTATTGGTCCGTGGTTTGATTTATTTCATGCAACAGGCGATTTAGAAAGCGTACCAATTGGCAAGCTTGCTATTGGCATTGTGAGCGCTAAAGGCGTACTCCCTCAAAAACTCACCTATAGCGAACTGCAAACGTATCCGTGTTTAGCCATGTTTGAAAGTGACTTGAGTATCGACAGCGACAGGCTATCGTACTCAAAAGGCTCCGCCATGATGAAAATTGATGATGTATCGACCTTAAAATCGTTTTTACTCTCAGGTGCTGGTTGGGCAATGATGAGCCTAGAGCACTGCGACTCTGAAATAAAAGCTGGCTTACTTCAAGAAATACACATAACTGACCGAGAGCATAAATTTAGCGCGCAAATTAGAGCCTTTAGGCAGCATGCAATGCACCACGGCCCTGTAGCGCGTACTATTTGGGAGCAATTTAAAGTACTTAGTGAGGCGTATTTAAATGAACGCTGATATTGATAAAGAAACACTTATTTATACTGTTATCGCAGGCATACCAATAGGCAAAGTAGCAAGTTACGGGCAAGTTGCCGCTCTTGCGGGTTATCCTCAAAATTCACGGCTGGTAGGGCGCTTATTAAAAGTGATGCCAAACGACTCAGTTATACCTTGGCACAGGGTAGTGAATAGCCAAGGTAAAATATCGTTTCCCGAGGGTAGCGAAAAATACCAAGAACAACGCGAAAAGCTTTTATCTGAAGGGGTAATGTTTAAAAACGACAAAGTGAATATGCGCGAATGCCGGTGGGATTGATATGACTATTATTGGCAGGTAAGTGCCAGTGTAGGTCGGATAAGTGAAGCGCCATCCGACACAGTAAAATACCTTATCAATTATTATCAATATTTATGTTGTCGAGTGGCTGGAGAGTGCCATGAGCGGACTGTCGTAACCTTAGACACTTGTTATATACCTTTTACTTACCTGCTTTTATTTTAGGCAGTTGCACTTGCAATATAACAAATGCAGGAATCAATGGTAAAAAAGCTAGCCACGATAACGGAGTAACAACCCAAAACCAGATAAACCAAGATTCTGCGATAGTTAATAGGAATAATTTACTAACACGCTTAAAAAGCATTAAGTCACCCATAGCCGCTAAAGGCAAACCAAAACATAGCGAACCAAATAAGGCTATAGATGGGTGAATAGTCTCAATTTTAATGTTTTCTATCACTGAAAAATAAAATTCATAGCCATAGCTAAATAGCAAAGGACTCAATAGACAAAGCGCCCAAACAGTGCTCCAGCTAGCATCACGCTGATGCTTAGAGTGGATTTTATTTTTTTCTTGAAGCTTGCTCAATGCATCCATTTAACTCGGGCTATCCCTAGGTATATAAAAATTTAATAGTGCGCTTATCGCACATATTTCTACCGACTTAACGCTCATTTGTCTACTTTATATAGTTTTAACAAATAACCTAAGGTATTACTATCACTAAGTTTTCTAAAATATTTGAGTTAAGTTAAATAGATCAATATGCGCGTGCAGCTCATTTTCATGAATATATGCGCAAAAAGCAGTTTGACAAATCAATTAACTACTATATTTAGCAAATCTCAATGACCGGTTATCGCTCATTAGGGACTGCCAGATAAAATCAAAACACTCTTTTCAAACTGAGATGTGGACTACTACAAATTTGTTATTAAATTTTTATGTAAGAAAAATTGGTGAAAAACAACCACCATAAAAGCTGTTAAAGTTTATTGGCATATAGCACCTGATTTATTTCAGGCATTAAAAGACCCATATCCATGTGGGTATTGAAATTACTAAAATATAACAGCTGGTTTTTAAAAGGTAGTTTTGATTTTCGTTTTATATAACGCTGCCTAAATAATGTTTTCTTTATCTAAATTAACTTAATTAGAAAAAATATTATCGAGATCTTCGTCAATATAAACACCCGTTAATCCATTATCTTCTACAGCAGATTTAAACTTATCTGTACAATACAAACGAGAACCACCTGTAAATTTACTCTTAAAAACAGGTTTATTTTTTACATCATCATTTATGAAAGCAATCTTGATATAATCTAAAGGATAACCATCTAAATATTCGCGTTCACATTTTGCTTCATCTTCTTGTCCAAATGTACGCAAGTTAAAGATTACAATAGGTTCACCATCAGCTTTTGCTTCAATAAACTCACCCAAAGGCGCTAATAAATCTTTTAAAGCTTCATAAGCATTCATCCGAAGAGCGATAAACCCATCCATGATACTTATATCGTAGTTATCTTTTAGATAACCAGGTAAAAAAGACAACTCATAACCTTCAGGCCAATACTCTAATAAAGAGTCATTATTCATATGGATATCAAGTAGAAACATGCAAGCATCTTGATTAGATGGCAACATCGGTTGTATTTTTTCAGCGAATGAAAGTATGTCCCACTCAACCATGTCGTAAGAATTAGTAACAGGTTTTAACGAGAACAACTTCATGATTTACCATCCCAATTAGCATTTTTACGCATCATAACGCTGGCTGGCATCATATGATTTTTAATTTTTATTTTCACGCCACGTAATGCATTTATGAAATCAAGCTTATTTACTTTGGTCCTCAAACTAGTAGACACCCAAACCTCATAATTATGGCGATGCAGTCTTCTGTGAGAAACAGTGTCAGGCGTTGCCCAATCATCTGACTTGTTTTTTTCAAAGTTTCTTAGCCATACCCCATTCGTTGGATCATTAATACCAATACCAAACGAGTGCATTCTTAAACGCGCAGCATATGTAAGGCGCTGTCTATAACGTCCCTTACCACACACAATATGATGTGCTTCATGATATGAAGTCGGTTTTGGCTCGCCTGCCGCTCGTAAAAACTTAGCAAGTTTTTCCGTCGGATGATACTCTTCTTCTGCTAGCTCTTTAACAGAAGTACCTTCGTTTTCTGCGCGGTAAGACTCTAAGCTTTGTTGCGCAATAAGCAAGTGTTCTAAACGCTTGCGTTCTTTTTGTAAGTGGTCGTAATCTCTTTGCAGCTTTTCCTTAGACGCAGCAGATTTACGGCGCTTATCGTCGTAATGTTTTTGGCTAGTAATTCATAATTATAAATAGCCATTTCTAAAGGGCTGGGGTTACTTGGCCGATCTGGCATCGGGTAGCGCTGTAGTTGAATCATCCTTAAATCCTTAAAATTTCCTTTTATTAGCGCGTAAAATAGCAAATAGACTATTGAGGTGCAATTATAAACGTTACACATCTAATAATTGCGATCATTTTATATTGCTTACAATGAATTACATAGCGGTCAAATTTCCAAATTAACAATGACACTCATCATAAATTTTGGTGTGGCTGTCTTGCTTAATTGATATTTAATTTGTTTGCGTATTACTCATTGTCCCCAAATTAATAAGTTTTCACTTCAGGTTTATATCACGTTAATTTCCATAAAATTGTAATACTTCCCCTGTACCTTATTTACTTTATTTCTATTTGGCAGCTGTGAAGCTAAGTTGCCATAAAATTATAATTAAATAATAGGTAAATACCCTAATGAAGGCTTTAAGCAAAACCGCTTTAATAGTTGTTATTTCCAATGCTCTTTTTGCATGTGGTTCTGATAATTTAGATTCAACAGAAAATTCTGATCAAGTTGAAAATGAAAGTACGGTAAGTACTACGGTAAGTACTACGGTGACGCAAGGAGCTAATAAACTTGCAGAAAATAATAGTGATAATGTTTGGCGCTTTGCGGTTATACCCGATACTCAAGGTCGAGATGATGATGATTATAAACAAACAATTACACATACCTACGATGGTATAACGTTATCTGTCGATATTGGTTATGACGTTAATAATGATGACATTTTTGATGGTGAAGGTTGGAAGATTGACGTATCTGACCCTTATAACGCTATTTTTGTTGATGAAAATGGAGATCCGCTTGTTGCTGGCGGCTTGCCGGTCGAAATCGCAAGTAGTGAACGTTCAGATACGCCTTATGATTTTAAACACCTTCCTGCTTTATTAGTGGACCCTATTGTTTCTAAGATAAAAGAAGAGGGGGTTTCAGTTGTACTCGCCGTAGGTGATATGACCGATGTACGCACAGAAAATGAATATGTTGAATGGATGAATAAGGTTGGCACGCCTTTAACTGAAGCCGGAATGACTGTTTTACCTGTGCGTGGTAATCACGAAATTGTAGACGGTTATGATTGGCTAAGTTGGTTTACTACTTCTGTGGATACGACAGACAATCGCTCTGTAAATAATATGGATAATGGTATTGATGCATATACCGATGCGGATTCACAGGAATTCGATCAAGGGTACAATTTATACCAACAATACCCAGGAAAACTATTAAGAAAAGGGTTAGAAAGCGGCGAAATAGTCGGCTACGAAGGTATTGAAGATCTTATGTACTATACCGTTCAAAACAATACCCTATTTATTGCTATAGACTTTTATGCCAGTGATTTAGTGTCTGTTAACTATGAAGGTACTTGGCTTCTTATTTATGATTGGTTAAAAAATGTTTTAGAAACAAAAGGGACTACGGTTGATCATATCGTTATGTTTGGTCATGAAGCTTTATCAACCAAAAAGCGTCCGTCTGTTTATAATTATGATGAATATTTTGACTATATTAGTTCGTTAAAAAGCGATGGAACAAGTGGAGATGAGGATGAAACTGAGCCAGGCATATTAGGGCTTGATACTGGTCAATTAGGTTATTTACAGCTGCAAGATGAGTCTTCACCTGGCTTAATGGATAACGTCCTTAATTTATTGAGTGAATATAAAGTTAACTATATTGCTGGCCACGATCATCAATACTCTCGTAGCTTAATTCATCCAGATAATTCGAATCCATCTGTTGGCTTTACGCAAATTGTTGCCGGTAATGCATCTTGGAAAGCGTACAACAATCGTTATGGTATTCATGATAAATATGAAACGGGTTTAGCGCAGGATAATTTTGCTCAAGTAGGTGACTACGAAGGAACAAATAGTCAGTACACTAAAGATTTAACTAAGTATGAAAAATCAAACAAAATATCATTCGTGATTGTTGAAGTTAATGGTCGTCAAATTACGTTTAAAAACTATTATGCACCGGTTAATTTCTCAGAAGCAGATATGAACATGGGTACATATTGGGATGAACCTCAAAATGCTTGGGTGCAATATGATGTTGATTCAGCAGGTAAAACCATTGAAGAAATTATCCCTATTGAATGGAGTGTAGGTGATAGTGCAAGCTATACGAGCGATGCGCTACAGCGTGTTGTTTCTCCTTACGAATCTTATTGGGCAACAACAAAAACACCTGATGAAGCCGGTTATATTGGTACGCAAGCGGCTATTTTAGATGGTTTTAATTTAACGTATAACAGTGTTGAAGTGTTAACTACCGATACCCAAGATAAAAAGCAGGTGGGCGTTGATACAAACTATCAAGATGATTTAGGGACAGGTAAAGGTGAATATACAATCTTTGCTGATGCTTATAGTATTCCTCGAGAAGAGCAAGCAATGAATGAATTGTTGTCATTAAGCTGGTTTACTGACGAGGATGCTACAACTGTATCTGATATTTTGTACATTAATGGTAATTTAAACCAAGATGGCTCATATAAAAACACAAACGGATTTGTGCAAACCAGCTCTCCTTCAGAGTTGTTTTTTGATAAAGATGCAGTGGAAACCGATAATCCAACAAATGTTATTCGCGATGGTGTAGTGACAGTTGAAGATGACGCTGATGCAATGGCGATTGCAATAACAGCTCCCGAAGGCGTTGATTTATCTACTTTAACTATTGGTCGATACAATGAAGAAACGGGTGTTTGGGACGCGTTTTTAGATGAAAACTGCTTTACTGCTACCTCTTACTCGGATGACTTTAGCGTTATGTTTCAATCGGGTGCTGGTAGTGCGCCAAGTGATGTAAGCAGCAGTTGTGGGACTTATTTGTGGGGTTATAATTATAACAATAACTCTGTTTGGGGTTTTACACATAAAGACGGTCGATTTGCTTTGGTTTTAAAAGTTGATAATGCTGGGTAAAGACCTCATTATTTTTGAATTTATATAATTTAGTGTATTTTAAATCGATATAGAGCCTGACTTTATATCGATTTTACATATGTGATCCTCTAAATATTTCGATGTGCTGCTTGTTGTGCACTTTAAGTCGTTATCAATAAACGTAATTGCTAATTGAAATATAATGGCAAACACACCCAGCAATAACAAATAAGTGCCAAATTGCGTGGCTAAATTGGGTGTTTTTAGCGCTGTAAAATAATGTACCTAAACTATAAAAAATACCGCCGGCAAGTAGCCAGTAAAGTGCTTTTACATCAACACTAGAATAAAGTGGATACACTATAGCCAGTGCAAACCAACCCATGAGCAAGTAGGTGGCGAGTGATATTTTTTTATTACCGTTTTTTACAAATACTTTGTACGCAACGCCCGCCAGTGCCACAGTCCATATAAATGTAAGTGTGGCCCATGACCAAGCACCGGTTAATGAGATTAATAAAAAGGGAGTGTAGGTGCCGGCAATTAATAAGTATATGGCGCAGTGATCGCACTTTTTATAAAAGGCTCTTAAGCGCGGTTGAATACTGGCATGGTACAAAGTGGACGACAAAAACAGTACAAATAGACTGCTGCCATAAATTACAGTACTTACATACGCTTTAGTGCTGGTGGCTTGGCTAAATAAATCCCACATAACAAATGCGGCAAATACAATACCAAGTGCATGGCTAATTACGTTTAGTTGTTCTTCTTTTTTAGAATAGGGCGCTTCTAACGACATAACAGATCCTACCACTATTTGAATGAATTTTAGTGTACAAGTGTACGCTGAGTTTTTCAATATTATAATTTTTATATGAATACAATAATTTATTGTTTTTCATAAAGTTGAAACATCAATTTAACCAATGCGTAATTAATAAGACGTAAAAAAGTCGTAATAGTTCGTTAGATTACTGGTAATTCCTAAAAACAATTAACCGGACGAACAGTGAAAAACATGAAAAATAAATTAACAACACGGCCTTTTCTTAAACTTACTAAATTGTCTGTGGCGATGATTTGCGTTACATCAACAAATAGTTTTGCAGATCAAACCATAAATAAAGAACTTGATGAAATAGTGGTTGTTGCTCAAAAGCGTGCGCAATCAATACAAGATGTGCCCGTAACAATAAGCGCCTACGATGGCGACTTTTTAGAAAGCTTGGGTATAGGTGAACTAGACACTTTATCTGAAATAACACCAGGGCTTGTTATTCAAGAGCAAAGCCCTAACAACCCGGGCTTTGTAATTCGTGGTATTACGTCTGATAGTGGGTCGTCTCAATCATCCCCTCGTGTGTCTATTTATTATAACGGAGCAGATGTATCACGCTCTCGTGGTTCATACTTTGAGCTTTTTGATGTAGAAGGGATTGAAGTTGTTAAGGGACCACAAGCGACACTGTTTGGAACAGCAGCTTCTGTAGGTGCTATTAGTGTAGCAACACGTAAACCAGAAAAAGATTTTTCGGCTCAATTAAAAGCATCCGTTGGTAATTACTCGGCCAAAGGTGCTAGTGGCTTTGTAACGGGTGGCAATGATTTATTGCAAGGCCGTGTTGCTTTTACTTATCGTGAACGTGATGGGTTTATAAAAAATATTGCAGGAGATAGTAACTCCCAAAATCCGGCTGGGTTTAAGCAAGATGATATGCATGCTATTGAGCGTTTTTCTTATCGTCCGTCTTTACGTATTACACCTAGTGACGATTTAACGATTGACTTGGTGTATACGTATGAAAAAAATGATGACTCGGGTACATCTTTTAAAAATGGGCTTTATGCACCAACCGGTGGTGATACAAGTCCATATAGCTTTGTTGAAATGCCAGGTAGTCCGTATGCAGAGTCTGTGTTTGGAAAAAAAGACTTAGGTGTAGAGCGCACAGTTAACGATTTAAATTTGACTGTAAATTGGGATGTAAGTAACGATTTAACAATCACCTCAATTACTGCAGGGCGTAATTTTGACTCTTTAGAAGTGTTTGATGCTGATGGTACGCAAGCATGGTTTTTAGAATTTGCAGAAGCTGCTGAGGGCGATCAATTTAGCCAAGAATTACGCGCTGTTTATACACAGAATAAGTTTACTAGTATTTTTGGTGTGAGTTACTTTGAAGAAGATGGTAGCCAGCGTATTCCATTTAGTACAGAGGAGTCTATATTTTTAAATTGCTTGGGCGTATTGGGTTCAGGTGTTCCTTGTATTAATAATGATGGTAGCGTTAATATTTTAACGCCAGCATTAACAGGTGGTGTAGTAAACGAGTTGCCATATTCACTAGAGTTTACAAACTATGGTGAAAACAAAGCGTACTCAGCGTTTGCTGATGTAACTTATGCTACTACTGAAGCATTAGAGTTAACAGCGGGTCTTCGTTATATAAAAGAAGAAAAGCGCAGTGGTTATAGCTCTGCAGCACCCAATAGTGTTTTAACACAAGCGCCATTGTTTACGGTTGATACAAATGGTGAAACATTCTATGGCGATGCTGATTATGATGATTGGCTGCCACGTTTTAATGCGCTTTATATAATAAACCCTACTACAAATATGTATGCGACTGTTTCAAAAGGGCGTCGTTCGGAAGTACTTGAAGTAAGTTCGGCTAACAACGAACAAGGAAATGTCGAAGCCTCTATATCAGAAGTCCCAGCGGAAATTATTTGGAACTACGAAACCGGTATTAAAGGCAAAGCGCTTGACGGGCGTTTAGATTACTCTGTCGCTGTATTTTATCAAGATTACTCTAACTTTCAGGTTACGTTACAGGATGATGAAGGCGTTGCGTTTTCTGCTGATGCGGGCTCTGCCACTAATGTTGGCGCAGAGGCTGAGGTAAGGGCGTTAATTAATAATGAGTTTGAGGTTTTTGCCAATGCGGCTTACCTTGATGCTGAAATAGATGATGATAGTAATAACGGTAACCTCGCAGGCAATAAATTTAGACTACAACCAGAGTGGACGTTTAGTACGGGGCTGTTTTATTCAACAGAATTGTCGAACTCACTTAATTTAACGAGCTCTTTAATATATAGCTACCGCTCTGAAGTGTTTTTTGAGCCAGCAAATGCGCCAATATCAGGCTTAGATATTAGCCAACCTGGGCTTGGATTAGTCAGTGCGCGCTTAGGTATCGCAAATGGTGATGACTGGGCTGTTAGTGTATTTGCTAGTAACTTATTAGATAAAGAGTATTTAGTTGATGCAGGTAATACTGGAGGGGGATTTGGCAACCCAACATTTGTTGCAGGAGCACCTCGCTTTGTTGGTATTGAGTTAACTCTCGGGTTTGGTGGACAATAATACATTTAACTACTTGATATTTTAATTGAGCCACTGCAAAGTGGCTTTTTTATGTGATCACGTTAAAGTGAATTTATATTAGGTAAAAATGAAACAAGATCTAAAAGCTGCTTTACTTACCGCCATTGTTTATCCTGGAGCGGGGCATTTTTCTCTAAAAAAACACCTTATAGGCGCTATTTTTGCGGGTGTCTTTTCTGTTCTTTTAATTTTAACCCTTCAAGATATATTTGCGATTGCACAGTGTACTGCAAATGAAATTGTACACGGAAAAATCCCCATGTCGGTTACGGCCATTTTAAAAGCCGCGCAACAACCTTCTGACGCCTGCGCTCAACTCGCTGAATATAAGTATGTACCTTTAATGATTATAATTTGGGTGCTGAGCATGATGGATGCATACCGTTTGGGCAGAAAAGCGCTGCCCACTAAAAAATAAGCCACTTAATTAGAACTCGGTTTGGTTGGCTTATTAATTTTCTTCCCGCATATTTATCCCTGATATTTAGCTATTATTGATGGCGGTAATAATTATTATTACCGCCTTTTCATTTTTATACATATTTTTTGTAACCGAGATTTTTTGCCCGCATCATGTAAACATCGTGTAAATGCCTGTATATACCCAGTAAAATCCTCAAACCTCGTTAAATCGCTCACTTGTTGATATTTAGTTAATTAAAATCCTTCTCCTTGTACCTTTTTATTCATTTAATGTTAATAAATAAATGATACTTTATGCTCGCCAAATTAACTTTGTTTAATTATTAAGTATTGGTTTTCTATCAATTTATTACGTCAAGCAATGACGACTGATAATTTCAATTTAAGGAAATACGATGAATAACAGTTCAAATAATCACAAAAGAAAGGATTTTAAAGTGGCGAGCTTATCGTTAGCTTTATTATTAGGATGCTCAACAATGGCTAATGCCGCTGTTGAGAAGTTAACGGTGAGTGGGAATCAAATTCTTGCGGGTGGAGAAAACACAAGCTTTGCAGGACCTAGCCTATTTTGGAGTAATACGGGGTGGGGCGCTGAAAAATTTTATACAGCAGAAACAGTAGCAAAGGCAAAAACTGAATTTAATGCAACATTAATTCGTGCAGCTATTGGTCATGGTACGAGTACTGGTGGTAGTTTGAACTTTGATTGGGAGGGCAATATGAGCCGTCTTGATACTGTTGTAAACGCAGCTATTAGCGAAGATATGTACGTTATTATTGATTTTCATAGCCATGAAGCACATACCGATCAAGCAACTGCAGTTCGCTTTTTTGAAGACGTAGCTACCAAATATGGGCAGTACGACAATGTTATTTATGAAATTTATAACGAGCCGTTACAAATCTCATGGGTTAACGATATTAAGCCTTACGCAGAAACAGTTATTGATAAAATTAGAGCAATCGACCCTGATAACTTAATTGTGGTTGGAACGCCTACGTGGTCGCAAGATGTTGATGTGGCATCACAAAACCCAATTGATCGTGCCAATATTGCTTACACTCTGCATTTTTATGCTGGCACACATGGTCAATCGTATCGAAATAAAGCACAAACAGCACTCGATAACGGCATTGCACTATTCGCCACAGAGTGGGGAACAGTTAATGCTGATGGCAATGGGGGTGTTAATATTAATGAAACCGATGCATGGATGGCATTTTTTAAAACAAACAATATTAGCCACGCTAACTGGGCTTTAAACGATAAAAACGAAGGTGCTTCGTTATTTACTCCAGGCGGTAGTTGGAATTCACTAACATCGTCAGGCTCTAAAGTTAAAGAGATCATTCAAGGTTGGGGTGGTGGTAGTAGCAATGTTGATTTAGATAGCGACGGGGATGGCGTAAGTGACAGCCTTGATCAGTGCAATAATACTTCCGCAGGTACAACGGTTGATAGTATTGGTTGTGCAGTAACTGACAGCGATGCCGATGGTATAAGCGATAATGTTGATCAATGCCCTAATACACCTGCAGGTGAAACTGTTAATAATATAGGTTGTGTTGTTGAAGTAGTTGAGCCACAAAGCGATGCGGATAACGATGGTGTGAATGATGATATTGATCAGTGCCCAGATACACCCGCTGGTACAAGTGTTGATACAAACGGATGCAGTGTTGTAAGTTCAACAGATTGTAATGGTATTAATGCATACCCTAATTGGGTGAACAAAGATTACTCAGGTGGTCCGTTTACTCACAATAACACTGACGATAAAATGCAATATCAAGGTAATGCATACAGTGCAAATTGGTATACAAACAGTCTTCCAGGAAGTGATGCTTCGTGGACGCTTCTTTATACTTGTAATTAAGCACGTTAAATAAAATAAACGAGAAGGTAAATAATGTGTTTACCTTCTCTTTTTATACAAAATGTTAGCCCTTATAGACACTTTGGTGTTGAGCAGCAATGTTGTAGCTTGGAGAGTTTATGTTATCTATATAGCGCCAATCGGTTGTGATTTGCTCTTTAGTAATAGTCAGTAGCATATACCCACGGTGTGATAAGTCACAATAGTTTAAATCGTTTATTAACAATGAAAGCGAGTCAGCCATTTGCTTTGCTTGTGCTGTATTAAGCGCTAAATAATGCTCCATACCCGGGGATGTAACACCAGGTGTTGCAAACTCTACTCCTACGCTTTCGCCTTTTGCATTTTTTAATGTGCCATGCCACGCATTGTGCGTATCACCTGCAACCACGACTAACTTTTTATTTAATGCGGTAACGCTTTTGTATAATGCTTCGCGCTCGCTTGGGTAACCATCCCACGCATCTAAATTATAAGGCATTAAAGTATTTACGCGTGCGAGTTGCTCGGGTGTTACCGCTTTATTTTCTAACACGGCTTTTTTAATGGCAACAAGCTCTTTTAACACCTGAGGTATTTTAGTGCGATCGGATTGCGAGAATATTTCAGTAGGTAGCCACATTTTAGTCATCAATACTTGCTGGCCCAATACTTGCCATTTTGCATTTGATTTAGTTATTGCACTCGCGAGCCAGTTTAGTTGTGTGTTACCTAGTAACTGCCTATTTGGATTATTTAAATCACTGACAAAGCGCGCAACATCCATTTGTTTGGTCTCTAGGTTTTTATAGTCGCTATAAGCAAGTTGTTTATCGCGTGCTATTACGCGCGTATCTAGCATGTGCAAGCTTATTAAATTACCAAAATCGAAGGTGCGATATATTTGCGGGCTTTGTTCGCCCATAGGCGGTCTAATTGGCAGCCATTCGTAATAGGCTTGAATAGCTGCTGCGCGACGCTTAAAAAAATCACCTTCATCAGGGGTATGATTTTCAGCACCACTTTTATAGGTATCGTTAGTAACTTCGTGATCATCCCATATTGCGATAAAAGGCGCTGCAGCGTGAAGTGCTTGTAAGCCTTGGTCTGTTCTGTAAATAGCATAGCGTTTACGATAGTCGCTAAGGGTAATAATTTCACCGCTGTTATCGGCTGCTAATTGGCGGCCAATGCTTTTAGCATTTTCGGTAGCGTATCCGCCCATTGGGTATTCGTAAATGTAATCTCCCAAATGCAGGACCACATCTAAATCTTTTTGCTTAGCGGCATCTGTGTAGGCATTAAAGTACCCAGCAGGGTAGTTTGAGCACGACACAACAGCCATTTTTATTTGTTCAATGTTATTTATTGGTAATGTTTTAGCTCGGCCAATAGGGCTTTGTGTTTGCAAACCTATAAAACGATAAAAGTACTCTGTGTTTGGAGCAAGTTCTTGTACATCTATTTTTATTGTAAAGTCTCGGCTTTTATCTGTTTGTTCTTGCCCGCTGCGAATAATGTTTTTAAATTGAGAATCACTTGCCAGTTCCCAAGCAACAGTAACTTCAAAATTTGATTGAGAAGGAGTTGCACGTGTCCAAATTATTAAAGCATGACTAAGCGGGTCGCCACTCGCTACACCGTGTTTAAATTCAATAGCCGATAGAGGTTTGTTTATTAATGTTTGAGCACAACCTGTAATGGCACTCGATACTGCGACGGTAAATATGCTTGCTGCTGAGGTTTTTAAAAAATTTCGACGTGATGAAAGAGTCATACTGCACTTTTTGAATTATTTATAGTGGTGTGCACTTTAGCGGGTAGATATGACGTTTTTATAAACGCTAAATGTATTTAGTGTGACGGTATTAATACCTTTAAATCCTTTTATTTATTAACTAAAAAGTAGTCAAAAAATTAAATTAAATGGTTAAATTAACGAGAGATGAATTTTTTAAATTAAAGTAATGCGTGTAAAGTTGTTTAATTACAATTGGTTAAGGTTTGTTTTTATGTTGGCACAACCCTTGAGTATATAACTACGTCTAAACAATACACAAACAAGGAATACCATTATGAAACATTCAATTAAAATCGCTATGGCAAGTTTATTAGTATTAGGTTCTGCGCAAGTACATGCAGTAGAAGTGGACCTAGATGTAACTGATATATTAACTCAAAGTGTAGCAAGCTATGTTAAGCAAACCACAATCGAGCTTGAAAAATCACTAAAGGAAACGCTTTATTTTGATGCTAAAACTGTTTTAGAGGGGTTATTAGATGAGCCCGTTTTAACAGATAGCACAACGCTTAAAAATACTGACACTAGTATAAAAAACGTAAAATAAACCACTTAAAGGATTAAAACGATGAGCAGTGAACTTGGATTATTTGCATTAATGTTAGCACCCGTAGTCAGTATGATTAGCGCTTATTACTCGGTTCAAGTGTTTAAAGCTATGGGAGGTTGGTTTAATCTTTAACCAATTATATAGCTGGTAATTAATTCGATTCATACAAAGCTGATCGACTTAGCAAAAGCGCACGTAAATAAAGGCAGAGTGTTTGAAATAAGTAGACTTTATGAAACGTGCGATTTTTCCATTACCCATTTTTATGTTACCTGAAGGTTATACGCGATTACGCATATTTGAGCCTCGCTATTTAAATATGGTTAAAACCGCATTAAAAAATAATACAGGGTTTGTGCTTTGTACGTTCGAGCATGACACGCCTTTTAATATAAGCGCGCAAGGTTGCCTTGTTGATATTATTGATTTTGACCAAGACGATAACGATGTATTATTAATTGATGTATTTGCATCGCAAAACGTGCAAATTAATGATGTTTATCAAGACGAAGACGAATTACGTCATGGCTTGGTATCGCCTTGTAATACGCCGTATTGGTACAAAGATTCTAACAACCACATTGGTGAACATTACCTATTACACGACGCGCTTAAAAACGTGTTTCAAGGTAATCCGGAACTTAATTTGTTGTACAAGAAAACTCATTTTGACAAGCTTCCCTGGATTGCAGCACGTTGGCTCGAACTCCTACCTGTTTCTATTGAGAAAAAACAGCAACTTGCGTTTGAAACGAATTTTGATAACCTACTGAATTTCCTCCATACTGTGATTAATAACGAATTTGCCTAAATTTTATGATCCTAAATTAATTATTGCCCGTATTACTTAATACAAAAGCAATAACGGGATAAATTATTATGGTAAGTCAACAACAGTCACCACGTTGTGAACCTAATACAGGTAAGTACACTGCCATGCCAGAAACGCCGAGTAAAGAGCTCATGCAAGCGCTTATAGATGTTGCGCAATCACGCGATAAAAAAGCGTTTTCATATTTATTTGAATACTTTGCGCCAAAAATTAAACGCTTTGGAATTAAGCAGTTTGGTGTTGAAGCTCAAGCTATGGAGCTTGTGCAAGAGACATTAACGTCTGTTTGGCGTAAAGCACATTTGTATCATAGTGAAAAAGGCGCTGCGACTACGTGGGTTTATACCGTTATGCGTAACGCTTCGTTCGATATGCTTCGTAAAATGAAAAGTAATAAAGAAGAAAATATAAGCGAAGATATTTGGCCGTTACTAAACGACTCACAAGATACGCATCACGAATACAGTGATCATTTAGAAGATAAGCAAATTAAGCGCTATTTAGACAAATTACCAATTGCTCAACGCGAAGTGGTAAGAGGCGTTTATTTTCAAGATATGTCGCAAGAGCAACTTGCACATCAACTTAATATTCCAGTAGGCACGGTAAAATCACGGTTACGTTTGGCCTTGCAAAAATTACGTAATGAAATGGGAGATCAGCATGATTAAACATCACCCGAGTGAAACTTTACTGACACAGTATTGCGATGCATCACTTGCTACATCATTGAGTTTAGCCGTTTCTATTCACGTAGATATGTGCCCTGTGTGCCAAGCTAAAGTAGCTAAAATTGAAGCAAGTAATGCAAATGCATTATTTAGTGAAGAGCCTGCTCAATTTGAGAAACCTCAAACTGAGAAATCTGATTTACTTGAAGAATTTGAACTAAATGTTCTCGATATGATCATGTCTGATGATTCTATCGATGAAGTTTACGAAGTAGAGCCTGTATCTATTAAAGTGAATGAGCATAACTACCAACTTCCACGTGCTTTAACACGTATTTCTCATAGCAAATTTACACAAGTTGGTAAGCTGGCACGATCTCGCGTTTCGCTTGATGATGGTGCGCTGCGTTCTAGCTTGCTACATATTGATGCTGGTGGCGAAATTCCTGAGCATACACATACCGGATTTGAAGTTACTTTACTACTAGACGGTGAGTTTAGTGATGAAGATGGTAATTACGTACCAGGCGATTTTATTTGGCAAGATGGTAGCCATCAACATACACCTTTAACGAAAGATGGATGTTTATGCTTTACAGTTGTCAGTAGTGCGCTACATTTTAATAAGGGCTTCAGCAAGTTACTAAATCCAATAGGTAATTTGATTTACTAAGAGAATATATGCACACAGATATAATAAAAATAGGTATAAGCGCCTGCTTAGCAGGCGAAAAAGTTAGATTTGACACAGGACATAAAAAGTCAAATTTTTGTATGGATGAACTAGGCAAACACGTTGAATACACACGGTTTTGTCCGGAAGTAGCTGTTGGTTTACCGATACCTCGTCCAACTATTCGCCAAGTTAAAGTTGGCGATACTATTAAAGTATGCCGCCCAGATGGCACCGGCGAAGTAGGACAACAACTTACTGAATATGGTAAAAAAGTTGCAACTGAACAAGCTAAAGAATTAAGCGGGTTTGTATTTTGTGCAAAAAGCCCAAGTTGCGGCATGGAGCGCATTAAAATATACAATGAAGCAGGAACAGGTAATACCTCTGAAGGCGTTGGTTTTTTTGCTGAGCAAATAATGAAGCACAACCCATTATTGCCATGTGAAGAAAACGGACGTTTAAACGACATGCATTTACGTGAAAACTTTGTAATGAGAATTTACGTATTTAAAAACTGGCAAAAATTAGTACAAGAGCCGCTTACGGTTCATAAGCTTACTCAATTTCACTCTCAGTATAAGTACTTGTTGATGGCTCATAACTATCAAGCTTATCGTGATTTGGGTAACTTGCTTGGAACTTACTTAGGCGATGATATAGATGCAGTTGCAGATGAATATATTTTAGGTTTGATGACAGGTCTGAAAAAGCCAGCTTCTCGAAGAAATAATTGCAACACCCTAATGCATTTACAAGGCTACTTTAAAAATGATTTATCGAAGGTTGAAAAACAAGAACTTCGTGATGCCATAGACGAATACCGCGAAGGATTGGTGCCATTATATGTACCACTTACCTTGTTAAAACATCATTTGAAGGTTCACCCAAATGAGTACCTTGAAAAACAAGTGTTTTTTAACCCTTACCCTCACGATTTAAAACTACGATTTGGTATTTAATGGATACATTATTTTGGTTTAGGCGCGATTTGCGCCTTTTTTCTAACGAAGCGTTAATTCAAGCGCTAAATAATGGCGCTAAACACGCCATTTTTTTTGTGTCTGAAAAACAGTGGCAACAGCACCAAGCTGCGCCTATTCAGATTGACTTACTCAAGCGCCGAGTTACTTATCTTCAATCTCAGCTTGCTGATTACGGCATTACTTTACATGTTATTGAAGCGCCTAGCTTTTCTGATTGTACGCGTGAGCTTATTGATTTTTGTAAAGCAAACGATGTAAAACACGTAATTGCTAATACAGAATATGAGCTTAATGAAGTAAACCGCGATAAAGCAATTTTGCACGAATGCGATGAGCTTTCAATTACTTTTACTTTGTACGAAGGTGATTTAATTGCACCTGTTGGAACGGTTAAAAACCAAAGTAATGAAATGTATAAAGTGTTTACTCCATTTAAGCGAGCATGGTTAAAGCAGTATCAAGATACACACTTTAGTTTGCCACAATGGCCTTTAACTTCTGACCCTATTGAGTTTGACGAGAGTGATTTACTAAAAAGTGATGGATGCTCAGATAAGTGGCCGGTTGACGACGAAACACTCTCAACCGTAGTTGATAATTTTATATGTGACAAACTTACAAGCTACGACGATCAGCGTGATATACCCAGCGTAAAAGGCACATCAGGTTTAAGCCCGTATTTAGCACTTGGTATTGTAAGCACAAAACAGCTTCTTATTAATATTCAGCAGCGTTATCCTGATATTTTAACTACGTCAAAAAGTAAAACGTTTACGTGGATTAACGAGCTCGTTTGGCGCGAATTTTACAGGCATTTAATTGCTGAATTTCCGAAGCTTTCGCGCGGTGATAACTTTAACGAAAAGTACAACGCCGTAGTGTGGCGTAAAAGCGAAAATGAATTTACAGCATGGTGTGAAGGGCGTACAGGTTACCCGTTAGTGGATGCTGCAATGCTACAACTAAAGCAAACCGGTTGGATGCACAATCGTTTACGTATGGTTGTTGCGAGCTTTTTAACTAAGCATTTATTAATAGACTGGCGCGAAGGTGAGCGCTTTTTTATGCAGCACCTAATTGATGGCGATTTAGCCTCAAATAATGGTGGCTGGCAGTGGGCTGCAAGTACCGGGTGTGATGCTCAGCCTTACTTTAGAGTTTTTAACCCTATCAGACAAAGCGAGCGCTTTGATCCAACTGGCAAGTTTATCCGTAAGTATTTGCCAGAGCTTGAAAACGTGCCAGATAAACACATTCATTTTCCACACACTTATTTAGCCGCAATAGGTAAAGATAAGGAATGTTACTGGCCAGCAATAGTTGATCATAAAGCGGCACGAGAACGTGCACTTGCTGCATTTAAGGTGTGATATGGATAACCAGTTACCAGTAGATAAATTTGTTGAAATATACCAACAGCTTGATAGCACTACTCTTGATTTATTGAGTGATATTTACTGTGACAACATACAGTTTATAGACCCGATGCATGAAATTAATGGCATTGTAGAATTGCGCAGGTACTTTGCTAACTTATATAGCAATGTTAAGCATTGTCAGTTTGATATTAATGATTCGTTTGATAGCGGCAACAATGCTTTTATCTATTGGACTATGCACTATGCACATCCAAAGCTTTCATCAGGTAAAACTATATCGGTAGAAGGTCATAGCAAGCTTATTTTTGAAAATGGCAAAATTATCAAGCACAGAGACTACTTTAATGTGGGCGAGTTGCTGTACAAACATATTCCTTTACTTGGTAGTGTTATAAAGCTAATTGATAAAAGGGCAGGTTAATTATGATCACACTTATAACGGGTGCTACTTCTGGTATTGGTGAGCAGTTAGCAATTAAATATGCACAGATGGGAGACACTGTTATAGCTTGTGGCCGTAATAGTGAAAAGCTCGCTGAGCTTGCTAAATACGACAATATTCAAGCATGTAAATTTGATGCAACTAATCTACAAGACATTAAAGAGTCGACAGTTGGCTTTCCTCATTTTGACCGTGTTATTTTAAACGCGGGTAACTGTGAATACATAGATGACGCACGAAACTTTGATAGTGCATTGTTTGAACGTGTAATAAACGTAAATTTACTCTCTATGGGGTATTGCCTTGAGGCGCTACTTCCTAAAATAAATTCAGGTGGTCAGCTTGTTTTGGTCAGCTCAAGTGTTACCTATCTTGCGCTACCTCGTTCAGAAGCTTATGGTGCATCAAAAGCGGGTGTAAGTTACTTAGCAAAAAGCTTAGCTGTTGATTTAGATGATGTTGATGTGACTTTAGTTCACCCTGGCTTTGTGAAAACTCCGCTTACTAATAAAAATGATTTCCCGATGCCTATGGCTGTTACCGCTGAAAAAGCCGCAGATTATATGATTAAGGGAATACATAAGCGCCGAAAAGATGTTCACTTTCCGTACCGTTTTACACTTATATTAAAGGCATTACGTATTTTGCCACTCCCAATTTGGCTTAAAATCGCAAAAGGATTAGCCCGTTGAAAAAAATAGCAATAATAGGAACTGGTGTATCTGGTTTAACATGTGGGCATTTGCTTCATAAACATTATGATGTAACCGTATTTGAAAAAAATGATTATATAGGTGGCCACACTGCAACGGTTGATGTTGATGTGTGCGGCATAAAATACGCAATAGATACTGGCTTTATTGTATTTAATGACAGAACTTACCCATACTTTGAAAAGTTACTATCGCGTATTGGTGTAGATAAACAAACAACGCAAATGAGCTTTAGTGTTCATAACGAAGCCACTGGCTTTGAATACAATGGCCATACGTTTACAAGCCTGTTTGCACAGCGTCGTAATATTTTTAGACCTAAGTTTTGGCGATTATTGTACGACATTGTTAGGTTTAACAAACTGTGTAAAGCACTACATGAAAAAGATGATTACCAATCTGATCAATCATTAGGGCAACTGCTTAGTGACAATCACTTTAATGACTTTTTTAAATACCATTATATCCTTCCGATGGGCGCGGCTATTTGGTCTACCAGTATTAAAGAAATGGAAAATGTAGGCGTTGAATTTTTTGTTAAGTTCTTCTTTAATCATGGCCTTTTAGATGTAACAAACAGACCACAGTG
Source organism: Pseudoalteromonas sp. C8 (assembly GCF_011378685.1). Lineage (NCBI taxonomy): Bacteria > Pseudomonadati > Pseudomonadota > Gammaproteobacteria > Alteromonadales > Pseudoalteromonadaceae > Pseudoalteromonas > Pseudoalteromonas sp. C8. The sequence goes on along the minus strand of NZ_WTKT01000012.1, from coordinate 55,030 downwards.
GTATGTAGTACCAGGTGGCTCTCGTCAGTATATTAAGCCACTGATCAGAGGTTTTGCTGATAAAATTAAACTTAATACAGATATTAAATCTGTTACGCGTCAAAATGATGAAGTAACAATAGAGTTTGCCAATGGTGAATTAAGTAAGTTTGATAAAGTAATATTTGCTTGTCATTCAGATCAGGCGCTTGCACTACTTGGTGATGCGACTGAGCAAGAAAAGTCAGTATTGGGTGCAATAGCTTACACTGAGAATTCAGTTGTGCTGCACACCGATACAAACCTTTTACCAGATAGAAAAGCGGCATGGGCAAGTTGGAACTACCTACTTAATAACAACACTGATAAAGCAGCTGTTGTTACTTACCAAATGAATATTTTGCAAGGTATACAATCGGATACACAGTTTTGTGTAACGCTTAATCACCTTGAAGGAATAAGCCAAAGTAAAATTTTGCGCGAGTTTACTTATCATCACCCTGTATTTAACCAAGAGTCAATTGCTGCTCAAAAGCTTAAACACAGTATTGATGGACAAAACAATAGTTATTTTTGTGGTGCTTATTGGTACAATGGTTTTCATGAAGATGGCGTACACAGTGGTGTAGATGTAGCCAAGCAACTTGGGGTCGAATTTGACTAGTGCAGTGTATTTAGGCGATATAAAACATCGCCGTTTTGCTGTTAAAGAACATCGTTTTAGTTACCCTTTGTATATGATGTGGGTTGATTTAAATAATACTCAACAACTAAATGGTGTGCATAAACACATAGGTACGTCAGGCTTAAAAGCGTTAAAATTTAATGAAGCTGATTATCTTAAAGATACCTCAGAACTTGCTAAACGACCTCTTATTGAGCGTGCGCATGATCAACTTGCCAATTTAGGTATTACTGAAACCTTTTCTCATATTTACATGCTAGGGCAGTTTCGTTGTTTTGGTGTGTATTTTAGCCCTGTTAATTTTTACTTTTTTGGCCACAACGACACCCGTTTTAAGTACATGATAGCTGAAGTGAGTAATACACCATGGAACGAACGTCATTATTATTTAGTCCCTTTAGAAAAAAAAGTGAACTTTAAGAAGGTTTTTTCCGTATCACCATTTATGAATCTGGATATGAACTATCATTGGCATGTTAAACAATCGCCTGATAAAACATTGATACACATTGAAAATAAGCGAAATGAAGAGTTATTATTTGATGCAACACTTCGCTTGAAACGTAAAGAACTCACTAACGAAGAGATTAATAAGTTGTTTAAACGTTTTCCGGCCATGACATGGTCTATTTTCAAAGGTATTTATTATCAAGCATTAAAGTTGTTTATAAAGCGAGTACCTTTTTTAGGTCACTCAGGTAAGCCTTAAAGCACATAGGTAGTCAGGACAATTAATAGGTATTTTAATGGATAAAGTGTCGAGCTTAAATTGCGAACAAAGCACTAGTTGGTTAACTAATATATATAAAAAATTAGTGACTAAAGCCTTTTCGTCAATTGAAACAGGTCAAGTTGTTTTAATTGAAGGAAATGAGCGTACAGTTTTTGGTGATGTATCGTCTGCGTTAAAAGCAACAGTAACAGTTAATGATAAAGCTATGTATAAAGCGTTTGCGTTATCTGGGAGCGTTGGCGCTGGTGAAGCGTATATTTTGGGACATTGGTCTTGTGACAACTTAACTTCATTCATTGAGATATTTGCTATAAACGAAAAGCAACTCGATGAGTTTGAAAAAAAATTCGCATTTTTTAGTAATATCGCACACCGATTTAATCACATAAAAAACAAAAATTCAGAATCGGGTTCTAAGAAAAATATTGTTGCTCATTACGACTTAGGTAATGATTTGTACGAATCATTTTTAAGTAAAGAAATGCTTTATTCAAGTGCTGTATATCCTACAAAAGAAGCCACACTTGAAGAGGCTCAACAATACAAGCTTAAACGCATTTGTGAGCAAGTTGAGCTTCAAAAAAATGATTCAGTAATCGAAATTGGTACAGGGTGGGGGGCATTTGCTATATATGCAGCCACACATTACGATTGCCATGTAACAACAACAACCATATCTGATGAGCAACATGATTATGTAGCTAACAAGATTGTTGAACTTGGTCTTGAAAGTAAAATAACATTACTTAAGCTCGACTACAGACTACTAAAAGGTAAATACGACAAGCTTGTTTCTATTGAAATGATAGAAGCGGTTGGTCATGATTATTTGCCGAGCTTTTTCACTCAGTGTGGTGAGCTCCTAAAAGACGATGGCGCCATGCTTATTCAAGCAATTACTATTGGCGATCAGCGTTATAAGCACTACTTAAAAAACTCTGACTTTATTCAGCAGTATATTTTTCCGGGCGGATGTTTGCCATCGCTTAACGAAATGAGTGAGCAGATTAAAAATAATACCGATATGGTTATTCATACTGTTAATGATATTGGCGCTCACTACGCACGAACATTAGCAGATTGGCGAACTCGTTTTATAAAAAGCTGGCCTGATTTAGACCGCTCTAAATTTGATGAACGCTTTTATCGTTTATGGTTATTTTATTTTGCTTATTGTGAAGGTGCGTTTAGAGCCAGAGCAACAAGTACGGTACATTTAATGGCGCGTAAACCTCGTTTTACTAGTGATAACGATGATATTGCGCTCGGTTACTAATTTTGTTTTATTTCAAGCAGTGTGGTTTTTATCATTGCTGCTTGAAGCCAATTCGCTACTTTTTAGTGGCTTGATTATTGTTTTAATGTTTTGTTTGTCAAAGCAGAAAAAACAAGACTCCTTACTATTAATTAAAGCCCTACCTTTAGCACTATTGTTAGAATTTATAGCGGTAAAGTTAGGCTTGTTAGAATTTAAAGTTTATCCCTTCCCTCTATGGCTCGTCTTTTTATGGGCTGCATTATTACTTTCTTTGAATACCTCTATGGTTTTTTTGAGTAAATTAAAGCTTTGGCAGGCCTTTTTGGTATGTATGGCATTTGCGCCAGCAAGTTATTGGGCTGGAGCGCGCTTTGAAGTAATAAGTTTAGGTTTACCTTTATGGCAATTCTGGCTCGTTTACGGGGCGCTTTGGTCTACAGTGTTTACTGTTATTCTTTTCATAAACCAAAAAATCAAGTTATTCATCAATCGCTGATCTTCCACAATTTCTATTTCGTAACATTACCCATTGACTCAAAGGGAGCTTATTTTGAAATTTTTACTAAAGGCAGTTACTTTTTATTTGCTTACCACTTCAATTGTTTTAGCTAACACACAATTTAATAAAGTAGGCGAAGCACGAATGGAGTATTTATTTTGGGATGTATATGACGCTGTGCTATTTACCCCTTCAGGTAATTACAGCGCAGGAACACATCCTGTTAAGTTTAAGCTTACCTATTTGCGTGACTTTGACGCTAAAGAAATAGTAAAAGCAACAAATGAGCAGTGGGAACATCTTGGAAAAACAGGGCTGGCAGACAAATACGACAGTAAATTGTTGTCTATTTGGCCTGATATAAAAAAGGGTGACTCACTAACATTAGTGACAAATGAGCAAGGTATGAGCACTTTTTATCATAATGATGAAAAAATGGGTGAAATTGATGAACCTCAATTTTCGAGTGACTTTTTAGCTATTTGGCTTGATGAAAAAACCTCTGAGCCAAAATTACGAAAGCAATTATTAGGGAATTAATATGAACATATTAAACACGTTAAAAGCAGCTGTTATGAGCCTCTCGGCTCTACTTTTAATTAGCTGTTCGGCACCAAATGTTGAACATTATAAAAATACATCGCCAAATTTTGACTTTAAAACCTTTTTTAGCGGAAATTTGAAAGCCTATGGTGTTGTACAAGACTTTAAAGGCGAATTGACCCGAAAGCTTGTCGTAGATATGAATGCGACTTGGGACGGTAACCAGGGCGTTATTGAAGAAGACTTTGTTTATGATGATGGCGAAACCCAAAAGCGAATCTGGAAAATAACGTTAAATGAAGACAATAGTTTAACGGGGACAGCAGCTGATGTTATAGGTACAGCAAAAGGCAAAAGTGACGGCAGCGTATTTCATTGGAATTATGATGTAGAGCTTCCATACGATGGCAGTACTTTAGAAGTGAATTTTGACGATTGGATGTACCTGGTTACACAATCGCGCTTGATAAACCGCACATCTATTGTTAAGTTTGGAGTCGAGGTCGGGGAAGTGACCTTAGTTATCGAAAAAATATAGCTTATTTACCCAGTTGTTTAACTTGCGCCAAAATTGTACTCAAATTAAGTCTTTGTTAACCCAACACGCTGTATTCTACCGAGAATTATTTAAATTTTACTCATTTTTTAAGAATTTAAGCAAAAAATGCAATTTGCTGTTGCTAACTCTTTAAAAATGCATAAAGATAGGTTTTGCGAAGGCAAAATAATAACGAATAGGAATCTAACAATGAATAAAGCTCAATTAGTTGAAAAAATTGCTACTGATGCAGAAATCTCTAAAGCCGCTGCTACTCGTGCTCTTGACGCGTTTACAGGTGCTGTAACTTCTTCTTTAAAAGAAGGTGATTCAGTAGCATTAGTTGGTTTTGGTACTTTCTCAGTAAAAGAACGTGCAGCTCGCACTGGCCGTAACCCACAAACGGGTGCTGAGATCCAAATCGCAGCGGCAACTATCCCAAGCTTTAAAGCAGGTAAAGGTCTTAAAGACCAAGTAAACCCTTAATAGGTTTAACGAATTAAAATAAAAAAAGAGCTATTTAGCTCTTTTTTTTTATGTTTAATAAAGACATCAATTGATGCCTTTATATTATAAATTTATGCTTTTAAGGCTTTATCGCCTCGGCCAATGCCAACAGCACCAGAACGTACAACTTCAATAATATCGGTTTCATGGCGAAGTGTGTCTAAAAACGATTCTATTTTGTCTGTACTGCTCACTAGTTGCAGGCTATAGCTTTGTCGGCCCATATCTAAAATAACACCCTGAAACACATCAACTACGCGGGTAACCGCTGCACGAGTCGTCTCGTCTTGAGCAAATACCTTAACAAGCAATAACTCTCGCTCAATGTGACTCATTTCTGTTAAATCGATAATTTTAAGCACGTCGACTAATTTGTTAACTTGTTTTGTGATCTGTTCAACCACTCTGTCATCACCCATGGTGGTAATGGTAATACGTGATAACGACTGATCATCAGTTGTGCCAACAGTTAGGCTGTCAATGTTGTATGCACGTTGTGAAAAAAGCCCAACAATACGCGACAGTGCACCTGGTTCGTTTTCTAATAGAATAGATAAAATACGACGCATTATGCTTTTACTCCTTTACGTAACCACATCTCATCAATGCCACCTAACTTGATTTGCATTGGGTATACATGTTCTTTCTCGTCTACAAGAATATCTAAAAAGACTAAACGATCGTTTATGCTCATAGCTTTATCGATTGCAGGTTGTAACTCATCAAGTGTGTTTACTTTAATACCCACATGCCCGTAGCTTTCAACCAACTTAACAAAATCAGGCAGTGAGTCCATGTAAGATGATGAATGACGACCGCCGTAAACCATATCTTGCCATTGGCGTACCATACCTAAAGAGCGGTTATTGAGTGATACAACTTTTACAGCTAGGTTGTACTGCAAGCAGGTAGATAGCTCTTGAATATTCATTTGAATAGAGCCATCACCTGTAATACACACTGACTCTTTATCAGGAAAGGCTAATTTTACGCCCATAGCAGCAGGTAAACCAAAGCCCATAGTGCCTAGGCCGCCAGAATTTATCCACTGACGAGGATGCTTAAATGGGTAATATTGCGCTGCAAACATTTGGTGCTGTCCAACGTCAGAACTTACGTAAGCATCGCCATTAGTGGCTTTATAAACAGCTTCAATAACGGCTTGTGGCTTAATTTTGTCGCCATCTGTGTTGTAGCTTAAACATTTTTGTTCACGCCAGCTGATAATCTGGCGCCACCAATCTTCTTGCGCGCTGCGATCTATTTTAATTGGGCTTTTATCAATACCCGTTTGTAGTTGTTCAAGTACGGTTGCTAAACAACCTACAACTGGTATGTGTGCTTTGATTGTTTTTGAAATTGAAGTTGGATCTACATCTACATGAACAATTGTGGCATTTGGACAAAACTTTTTAACGTTATTAGTTACCCTGTCATCAAAACGTGCACCAAGCGCTAAAATCACATCGGCGTTTGCCATTGCTTTGTTAGCCTCAAGCGTACCGTGCATGCCTAGCATACCTACAAAGTTTGGATGCACACCTGATATGCCGCCAAGCCCCATTAGTGTATTGGTAATGGGCGCATTTAACGACTCAACTAAATGCGTTAATTGCTCTGACGTATTTGAAATAACAATACCACCGCCAGAATAGATAACCAGTTTTTTGGCCTCTAGAATAGTTGTTACCGCTTTACGAATTTGTTTTGAATGCCCTTTAGTATTAGGGCTGTATGTTCTTAGCTCTGTTGTTTTAGGAAATTCGTATTCAAACTTTATGGCAGGGTTAAGCATATCTTTAGGAAGCTCAACTACAACAGGTCCAGGACGACCTGTACTGGCTATATAAAAGGCTTTAGCTAAGATTGTTGGGATTTCTTTAGCACTTCTACAGTTAAAGCTGTGTTTAACTATAGGGCGAGAACAACCCACAATATCAGTTTCTTGGAATGCATCGTCACCAATTAAACTTGTAGGCACTTGGCCTGACAATACAACCATAGGAATTGAATCCATGTAGGCCGTTGCAATACCCGTTATACAGTTTGTAGCGCCAGGGCCTGAGGTTGCAAGTACAACACCAACGTCTCCAGTAGCACGAGCATAACCATCAGCCATATGTGTGGCAGCTTGTTCATGACGTACTAATATATGCTCAATATCATCTTGCTGAAAAAGTGCATCATATAAGTCTAAAACCGAACCACCGGGGTAGCCAAATATGTATTTTACCTTTAACTCTTTTAATGCCTGAACTACTAGTTCAGAGCCATTATATTCTTGTTTGCTCATCCTCATTCCTCTGTGCGCTTTTTTTATGCATAAAAAAACCCCCGCGTAGTGCGAGGGTTTTTAAAAAGCAGTATCACCTTTTAATACATCCCCGCTGGGCTTATAACTAAGACCAGTACGAGTACGACTAAAAGGTTAATTTGTGTGTTCATAGTTTTTACTCTACTTAGCAAAACACTGCTTTTAAATTAAAAATTCTGTATAGGTTTATTTTTAAGGGTTTTGAACCCTTATGTCAACCTTGAAAGTGGTTTTTTGCATTTTAAATTCGTTTTGTAGTTTTTTTTAATTTAAATCTGCAGAAATGCTGTATTTAACTGAGTTAACTAGCAGAAATTATGCGTTTTAGGTTGTGTGTTTGATTTTAGTTATAAAAGAGTGTGAAAGACCATTAACTTTTATTGCACATGTTAACTATATGTTTTTATCGCATGTTTAAATTTCTATTATTAGGTATGATTACTACATAATTATGTTTGAGGAAAATACAGTGAAAAAAGTGACGTTAATTGCGCTTTTAACTACGCTATTAAGCCCTATAGTAGCGGCTAATAATTTAAGCCCGCATGATGTTGGTATAACTAACGAAGAACGTATTTTATATTGGCTTAAAAAAAGAGACCAAATATCCTCTAGTGAGTTAGATAGTTCATTTAAGTCATATATGAGTAACAAAGAAGTTGCCAATCACTCAATTAAAAATGGCTTTAGGCAATTTAAATCCTCCTCTACGGATTTTTCAAACACAAATAAACAACAAGCCGCTTTTTCAACGTCGTTAGTGCCTGATCAAAGCGTTAATGATGTAAAAGTGTTAGCTATCTTAATTGATTTTCCTGACCTCAAACATGACGATAATCGACTTGTAGAGCAGGACACAGATATGTTTTACGCTGATTATTCAACTGAACACTATCAGCAAATGCTTTTTAATACTGAAGGTTATGCGGGCCCTGATGGACAAAGCATATCAACGGCTGCTGATTATTATAAAGCAGCGTCTGGTAATAGCTTAAACTTTAACGGGCAGGTATATGGCTGGGTAACCGCTGATAACAATGCAAAAATATATGGTGAACGCCAAGGCAGTACACGTGATAAAAATGCGCCCGCTTTAGTCAAAGAGGCTGTGGAGAAGGCGGTTGCAAAGTTTAATATTAATTTAACGGACTATGATTTAACTGATTTAGATGATGTAGATGGCGATGGAATTATTAACGAACCCAATGGCATTATTGACCATGTAATGATTTTTCATTCAAGTATTGGCGAGGAAGCAGGTGGCGGTTACCTAAGCACTGATGCTATTTGGTCGCACCGCTACTATGTATTTGATGAAAATAGCGGGCCGAGCGAGATTACAGGCAGCAGTATTAAACTCTTTGGTTACACAATTAATCCAATTGATGCTGGGATTGGCGTGGTGGTACATGAGTTTGGGCATGACTTGGGATTATTAGATGAATACGACTTACAATCTAACACGGTAGGTGAGCCTGTTGCGTCTTGGTCAGTTATGTCGACAGGAAGTTGGGCAGGTTCGCCACGAGGTTCAGAGCCTGTTATGTTTAGTCCTTATGCGCTTGAATATTTACAAAATCGATACCAGGGTAATTGGGCTAATCAGCTCACGCTTGATATGGATGAGATAGATGCTAACGCACAGCAAACATTAATTAATACTGCGAGTACTTCACAACTACAAAGCCAAATAAAAATAACACTGCCATCTCGACTCGAAAAATTTAAAACGCCAGTAGAAGGCGATTTTCAATACTATTCAAATACGGGCGACAATGTTAGTAACAGCCTAGTTAATACAGTAACGCTACCAAACACAACTGAGGCACTTACTTTAAGCTTTATTGCTTATTATAGTATTGAGCGCGACTATGATTTAGTACAGGTAAAAGTAAATGGGGAGCCTATTGCTAGTAATTATACCCAAGCAATTAACCCATACTATGGTGACATTGGTCCGTATATATCAGGTGATTCATTTTTTAATAGTGATGCTAAGCAGCCTAACGGCTATTTAACTCATGAGTTTGATTTATCTGCTTATTCTGGGCAAATCATTGATCTAAAAATTGAATACATAACAGATGCGAACACACATTATTATGGTTTTGTTGTGGATGATATGCGTATTGTGCAAAGTGATACTTTAATTTGGCAAAATAATGCACAAGATCAAATTAACACCGAGTTTAATGGCTTTGAAAAAATAGGTAGTTACACATATGCATCGCCATCACATTACTATTTACAATTGCGTTCATACACAGGCGTTGATAGTAGTTTGCAAGCAGAGCAGTACTCACCGGGATTATTATTGTGGTATAGCAATGAATCTCAAGCAGATAACAACACGACAGAGCATCCAGGTAGTGGTTTTGCATTAGTGGTAGATGCTGATCAGCGCTCGATAAATAAAGGCAGTACGCAAACTCCGGCTGCTTCAGCAATTCAAATTCGTGATGCTGCTTTTAGTTTATATCCACAGCGAGCTGGATTAGGTGATGATGATTTATCAGCTATTACAGAGTTTACTGATAAAACCGACTATAGCTTTTCAGCGCAACAGTCATCGGGCGTTGCCCTTCCACAGGTTGGCTTTGGGTTTAATATTATAAGCCAGTCAGCTGATAGTGAAGATATAGAAGTAGAGCTTAATTACGATGTTACTAAGGGTATTAATTTTACCAAAACAGGTTTAATCGTTAATTTTAATGTAGAAGGTTTTGCACTCACGCCTGCGGATAAATTTACGTGGAATTTTGACGATGGTAGTTCAAGCACAGAGTTAACGCCTACTCATGAATATCAAGACTATGGCACCTATAGCGTTGAGTTTATGGCAAGTAATGATACTTCACAGCAAGTAGCTGTAGCTCAAGTTACATTAGTTGAGCCATTATCTGTAAATGAAATTGAATATGAAATAATCCAAGGAATATTAACAGCTCAAGCTTCGTTTACAGGTGGAGTCGCACCTTATACTTATAATTGGCAGCTAGGGGATGGAAGTACTTTAACGACGCAATCGCTCACTTATAATTATTTATACTCTGGTGATTACCAAGTAACGCTTACAGTGACAGATAACGAAGGCACGGAGCAAACTAAAGCGGTTGATGTAACGGCAACTGTTCCGCTTAGCATAGACGCAAACGTTACAGTAAATGATTTAAGCGCTCAATTTAATGCGCAAGTAACCGGCGGCTTTAATAGTTATAATTACAGTTGGGATTTTGGTGATGGCAGTGCGGTATCAAACTTACAAAACCCAAGGCATACTTATCAGACTGGCGGTGCATTTAGTGTAACGTTGAATGTTACTGATACTCAAACAAATGATACTTTTACTAAAGAGTTATCTCTTACAGTGCAAAAGCAACAAAGTAGTTCGGGTTCAAGTGGCGGATCATTGGCAGGTTTATTAGGATTACTACTGTTAAGTTTATTTAGGTTTAATACTAACCTGCATAAATACACCAGGTTGGTATAAGCTTAATTAACAAATAAAAAAAGCCCGCTAAATTAGCGGGCTATTTAAATTAATAACAAATATTAATTATAAACGGTCAATTACTGATTGAGTGAAATCAGTTGTACCGTGGCTGCCGCCTAAATCGCGAGTTGTACGGTCGCCTGATTTAATTACATCAGCAACAGCACTACGAATACGCTCTGCTGTATCGCCCATATCTAAATGCTCAAGCATTTGGATAGACGCTAAAATTACAGATGTTGGGTTAGCTAGGTTTTTGCCAGCAATATCTGGTGCACTACCGTGTACAGCTTCAAAAATTGCTGCATCTTCACCAATGTTAGCACCTGGAGCCATACCTAAACCGCCAACTAAACCAGCACAAAGGTCAGATAAAATATCACCAAATAAGTTAGTCGTAACAATTACGTCAAACTCTTCAGGTGTCATTACCAGTTTCATACACGTTGCATCAACAATCATTTCATTTGATTCAATTTGTGGGTAACGCTCAGCTACTTCACGTGCTACTTTTAAAAACAGACCAGATGTTGATTTTAAAATGTTAGCTTTATGAACAGCAGTTACTTTTTTACGACCTTCACGTACCGCTAGCTCATATGCAAAAGTTACGATTTTTTCTGCGCCTTCACGCGTAATTATCGATTTTGCTTCTGCTTCATTACCGTCTTCACTTACTATTTGGCCTGCACCTGAGTACATACCTTGCGTATTTTCACGAATAGTAATGATATCAATATCGTCGTAACGTGCTTTAGTGCCAACAAATGATTTAACAGGGCGTACGTTAGCGTATAAACCAAATTGCTTACGAAGTGTTACGTTAATAGACGTAAAACCTTCACCTACAGGCGTTGTTAATGGGCCTTTAAGAGTGATTTTGTTTCTAGCTATTGTATCAACCGTGTCTTGTGGAAGTAACTCACCTGTTTTTTCAAGTGCAGCTAGGCCAGCATCAACAAATTCATAATCAAAGTCGCAACCTGCGGCTTTTAATATTTCAAGTGCTGAGTCGATAATGCTCGGACCGATGCCGTCGCCTTTGATCACTGTGATGGTTTGTTTGGCCATTGACTTTTCCTTTAAAGAGTTTGATTTGCACATAAATTATTACCCTGAGAGAGTAATCGCTTGTTAGATCATTTATGTGAACGTGCTTGAAAATTTAAGGGCGCATTTATATCAACTTATCACCCATTTTGCTAGTTTATACAAGAAATACCGGGTATACACCAAAGTTATAATGGGTATAAAGACGTTAAATAGGGTCCCATAAATTAAATACTATTAAATAACGCGAGAGATTCTAATTTTTGATTAAAATCAGTTGGGTTTTGCCAATTTAGTATTTTCAGCTGTTCGTTTAATGTTTGCAGTTGCCACGCTGTTAGCGCAAGTTCTGGTTTAAAAACACTCTGTGCAACAATTTTAAGTGTGATCCAGAGTTTATGAGAATCAGTTAAGTGTTTTTTAGGTGTTTGCTCTGCTTCTAAAAGTGCCGTTGTCCATGGGTTGTCACTTAATAAATGAGTAAGCTGTTGCGTTAGTTGCTCGTTATTAATTGAATCCACACCAAAAAATGAGCAAATAGGGGCACTCAATGTTTTATTTGGTGTGTCGTCAATCAGCGTTTTACGAGAAAGCTGTGTACTGCATTGCGTTAATAAAAAATGAGCATAAGCATATAAAGGTAATGTAATGTGTTCAAACTGGTCATGTTTATTTTTACTGACTAATAAGGCCATTATTTTCACTAAACCATTTAATCTGTTAGTAACGTAGGCTTGCAGAGGGTGTGGGGTAACATTAACTAATTGCTCAAAAACAACTCTTTGAATTATCGCAGGTGCATTATAATAACCGACCATCGATAAACTATGCTTTAAGTCTTTAGCGGCCTGATGCTCCTTATTATAAGGTTTTACTGCCTCACATAAATTAGCAACTACCTGAGGGTGAGCCGCCATTAGCTGGCTTAGCCCTTTATAGCTATATTCGTGCTGTGACTTAATATTACTTATTAGTTCAAGTAAAGACTGTGCTTTATCAACGCCAACCACACTTTTTGACTTAACATGTTCACTGTTAAACACTTTGAAGCTAATGGTTTTATCAGCGCAATGCCATTGTTTTGGGTTGTCGTTAAGGGTTGCTTTAACGCTAAACCAAGCCAATTTATTTGGATTAGCGTTACTAATTAAAATATGTTTTTGCTGCGCATCAGTCGCTAAATAAATCATGGTTTGCTCGGCATAAAAAACGCGGCTTCCCGGTAATAGTGGCCCTAAATGGGCTATAAGTGATTTGATTAGCTGCAGTGCAAACAAGTTTGGTGTGCGAATATACAAGTCAGTAAGTGCCTTAAATAAACTCATGTGTTTATTAGCCGTATTACTAGTAATGTTCATACTAATAATATTTGCTAAAGCAATTAGTGTTATGCCCCCATCGTAAAGCATTATTTTAGGAGCACTTACCAATGCTTGTTTATATTTACTTAACTTAGCTAATAATTGCGTAACGGGTTTGGCAGAATCGCCACTGGATAACATTACTTTTGCAGCTAACTGATGACGCATTTTCCATATGTTTTTATCGGAGTCTTGAAAAGGTGTTTGCTCGCAAAGTTTGTTTAATTGCGCTCCAACACATAAATGCTCAATGAGTGAAGCCGCTATGTATAGCTCGCTTAGGGCATTGTTATAGTGTTGAGATTTACAAAGTGCAGCGGTTATTACACTCTGACTAACAACTAAGTTGGTGGCATAAGAATAATTAGGATTATAAAGTGTTAAACGAGCTTGTAATGCGAATGGCTGTTCGCTATAGAGCACTCTATATTGCTCAGCTAGCTTACTTGCCATGGGGTATAAGGCTGTCCATTTTTGTTTATTGTTATAATAGCTTAAAAACAGCTGCGTATTATTAAGCAGCTGCTCTAAAGTAGTTGAAACAGCTTCATCCATTAAACCTTCACCTAATTTTGTTCTTGATATTTATTATATGCACTAGGACCCCATAAAAATAGCTGCCCATTTTTAAATAATAACCCAGTACATTCATCCATAGTGGTTATACCGTCAGATGTTTTATGCTGTGTACGGTAAAAAACAATCTGAAATACCTGTTCACCATCTCGTTTGGCATAAGTAAGGTCGGGGCTGCCTAAATAATCAAGCACAGTATTTAGTGTTGTTGGCTGCTCAAGTGATAGTTTTTCGATATAACGTTTATTAAAAGCTTCTCGGTCTTGCCAGATCATAGCCTGAGGATCGTCTTTATAAAAGGTGATCACCAACGCTGCTATCAGTGCATATAGCCCTAAACCTAAGATTAAATATCGGATAAATTTTTTCAATATGGTTTACTCTGACTCCGGTAACTAATAATAGTATACGTTTTGTAATGTTTAGAGGCTATTAACTTGCGACTAATTAAGTCTTAACTGCTTTAAACTAAAGCCTAAATTTATATCGGTGCGTAAACTAACCAAGTGCTTTGAGATTACGTACATATCCATATTAGCGGCTAACTTTGCTTTAATACTCGGGCTTAGAGACTCATCTTCGGCCGCATGCTCAATTGAATTATAGTTATTAACTATTTGCTGCGCAGACTTAGTACCTATTCCTTTTACTCCCGGAATATCATTTGTTTTATCACCCGCTAATGCCCAAAAATCAACGAGCTTATTTTGCTCAACACCAAAACGCTCTTTTATACTTGTCTCATCTAAATAGAGTTTTTTAAAGTAATCATAAACTGTAATGTAGGGGCCTATATAGGGTAAAAAGCCTTTATCAGTAGAGACAACAGTATTAGCTATTTGATTATTTGATGCCTTAAACGCAAGCGTTGCAATAATGTCATCGGCTTCATCGTTAATAGGCTCAAATACAACAATACCGGTTTCTTCTATTGCGGTTTTAAAGTGCTCTAAGGCATCTTTTAGCACTTGAGGCATTGGGGCACGGGAGTGTTTGTAGTCTTTATAAAAATGATAACGCCAGCTTTTGTCACCATCAAATACCGCAATCGCATGGGTTGCATTACTTGTATTTAAAAGCTTTTTACACGCATGAGCTACACGTGCACAGCACGTTTGTATCATTTGCTCATCACTGTGATGTTTTTGATTAGCGTCAACGGCGTAAATGCGCCTAATTAAATTAAGCGCATCAATAAGAAGTAAATGGGGTTTCAAACTATAAAACTCATGCTTTTATTTTGTAACACGGAATGTATTTGCTGCCAGGGAGTTTCATACGGCCTTGATCAACAAATGCTTGTAATAACGTATCCATATTTTCCATAAGGGCAGGCTCGCCACTTAAAATGTATGGACCGTTTTGCTTAATGGCTTTAACGCCTTCGTCTTTTACATTTCCAGCTACAATACCTGAAAAAGCTCTGCGTAAATTAGCCGCTAATAACTGCTTTGGTTGATCAAGATGTAAATCAAGACTTGCCATATTTTCGTGTGTTGGTGCAAAAGGTTGTTGAAAATCGTTATCGATTTTTAACGTCCAGTTAAAGTAGTAGGCATCGCCTTCACTTTTACGGTAATCACGAACATTGGCCATAGCCGATCTTAGCTTTTGTCCAACTAACTCAGGATTATCAATAATAACTTCAAACTTATCTAATGCTTCTTTACCAAGCGTCATTTCAACAAATTCACACAGCTCTTTAAAGTACGCTTCACTTTCTTTAGGGCCAGTTAAAATCACAGGCAAACATTGTTTGGTGTTATCTGGATGAAGTAATATGCCTAATAAATATAGCAATTCTTCAGCAGTACCTGCGCCACCAGGAAAAATGATAATAGCGTGAGCTGTTCTTATAAAAGCTTCAAGGCGCTTTTCAATGTCAGGTAAAATAACTAATTCGTTAACAATAGGGTTTGGTGGCTCTGCAGCAATAATGCTTGGCTCTGTTAGGCCTAAGTAACGGTTATTGGTATTGCGCTGTTTTGCATGGCCAATAGTGGCACCTTTCATTGGGCCTTTCATAGCACCAGGGCCACAACCAGTACAAATATTTAATCCACGTAAGCCCAGTTCGTAACCTACTTGTTTTGTGTATTTATATTCAACTTCGTTTATAGAGTGTCCGCCCCAGCAAACAACCATACTTGGCTCGCTATTAACACGCAAAGCACCGGCATTTCTGAGCATATCGAACACCATATGAGTAATGGCTTTTTGCTCTTTTAAATCTTTTTCGTATTTTTGACAAATAAACAAAATATCGCGAATAACAGAAAATATATGCTCGTGAATTCCGGTAATTATTTCGCCATCAACAAATGCGGTTTCGGGTGGGTTTTCAAGCTCAATTTTAATGCCTCGTTCGCGGCTTACTAAACGAATATCAAAATCTTTGTATTTGTCGTATATATCGCTACTTTCGTCGGTATGGCTACCTACATTAAGCACTGCTAGTACGCAGTTTCTAAATAACTTATAACGCTCACTAGCAGAAGATTGCTCTAATAAATCAACTTCTAATTGCGACAGTAAATCTAAAACCCCAGTTGGGTTTAACTGTATTAACATAGACGTTCTCCTTACTGCTAAATCGTAAAAAACTACTTGTCATAAAATTTATAATGGCTATGACATTATTTACTGGTACAAAGTCTATCTCGTCCTGAATTTTTGGCCTCGTAAAGAGCATCATCTGCTCTATCAAATGCCTTTAACAGAGTATCGCCTTTTTTGAACTGAGTTGCACCTACCGAGATTGTGATCTCAATTTGTTTTTCTCTAAATTTAAAAGGTATATTTTTAATTACCTTTCTTACTTTATCCAGAGGTAATGTTGCGTTTTCAAGCGACACACCTGGCATTAACAGCACAAATTCTTCACCGCCGTAACGCGCTATAAAATCGGACTTTCTTACCGATTTTTGCAACGCTTTTGATATAACCTGTAAGGTAATGTCACCTGCGGTATGGCCAAATCTATCATTGATAGATTTAAAGTGGTCAACATCAATAACCGCAAGCGTAACATCTGATGGCTGCACATTAAACAAATGCATTTCGTGATTGTAACGTTCATCAAATGCAGCTCGGTTAGGCAGTTTTGTAAGCCCATCAAGTAAACTTTTAAAGCGCTGTTCGTTTAAGCGTTTTTTATACGTTGTTAACTTATCTTCTAAAGTAACAATTCGTTTGTTTATTTCACTAAAGCTAGTGCTAAGCATTTCTCTATCTTTTCGTTCTAACTTTTCTTTTGCTAGAAAATCTTCGCTTAGTGATTTTAATTCGTTATCTACAAGTTCTTTTAAAGATGAGATTGACGTTGCTTTTTGTGTTTGTTCGTTGAGGTTTTTTATTTTTAGTTCAATGCTTTTATTCAACGAATCAAACTCAATACTCATCGATTCTGAGTGTCTACTAGTAGAGACAATAGAATTATGTAGATCTTCGAGGGTTTGATTTAATGAAACTAAAAAGCTTTGTGCAGATTTACGCTCTTTGCTAATGTTTTTTACTACGACTTCAATTATGTTAATCGCAACATCGAGTAATGCATCGATTGTGTCACTTTCTGTAATATTATTTTTTATACTATTAATTTGTAGTGTAGCTTCTTCTTCAAGTATAAGTTCGTTAGCTAGCTCAAGTAGTTTTTTTGCACGAGCTTGTTTTACAGGGCGCTGATTATCGGCTTGAGGGTCTTGCTTAGTTAGCAATGCTTCATGATAAAAGAGAATAAGTTGATCAAGTAGCGGAATATAACCATGGGTTGACTGAACGTTATTAATCTCTTGATCGAGTAAATTTCTCAGGGCTCTGCGAGTATCGTCAGGTAAACCTTTAGTTTTTTGTAACTGTTTACCTGCATTTTGTACACTGTTGAATAAATCACGTTGCTGAGCTTGCTGAATCGATTCTTGATTTTTAAGTAATATCAAAGTTTCACTAACAAGGGGGGAGAGGTCTTCAAAGCTCATACCTTTATTGAGTGCACTTCTAAATTTAGCAAGGCGATTATCTAACTCAATATCAAGCCCTTTACAGCTTAGCGAAAGTTTAGCTGCAAAGTCGCACAAAATATCCACTTGACGTTTGCGTGCACTCTCAATAGCCATACGAGCATCAATTGCTTGTTTGAGTTTTTTATCTGTTGGATTAGATCTTTCAGACACCTAAGCGTACCGCCATCAAATTAATTTTATTATCTTCAGTTTACAACAAATTTTTATTATGTGTAGTTATCTAGTAAAAAACTTAGAAATTTTAATAAGCTACTACGTATAAACTCGTATACGGGGCAATTTGTCGTATTTAATTCACTTTTAAATAGGGGCTTGCTAGTCTTGCAGGCAATTAAGTTTCCACTAAGAGTCTCTATGAAAAAGTTATTAGCCCTATCTATTTTAGCTGCATGTTCAGCACCTGTATTTGCCGATGTAAATTATTCTTTAGAAATTTCGCAACCACAACATCATTTAGGCGATGTAAGTGTTGAGTTTCCAAAAACAGCGCAAGCACATCTTGATATAAAACTTCCTGCATGGCGAACGGGTCGCTACGAAATGCTAAACCTTGCCAATGGCATTCGCTACTTCAAAGCCAAAGATGAAGATGGCAAAGAACTAAAATGGGAAAAAATTGATCACAGTACATGGCGTGTACACATTAATGAGCCAACCGAAGTTAATGTTGACTACCAGGTTTATGCAAATGAGCTTGGTAAGCGCGCTCGCCACATTGACGACAGCCATGCATTTATAGATGCATCAGGCTTTTTTATGTTTAGTGAATCATTTCGCCAAGAGCCAGTAACCGTTAATTTAGAGGTGCCTAAAAAGTGGCGCTCTGTATCGGGTATGGATAATTTAAAAGGCAAAAATTCATTTAAAGCAGCAGATTACGACGTACTTGTTGATTCACCAATCGAAACGGGTATTAACCAACTACACACATTTGAAGTAGGTGGCCGTGAATACGATTTAGTTATATGGGGCGATGGTAACTACGATGTAGAGCAAATGCTTACTGATCTTAAAAAATTGGTTGCTACTGGTAATGTAATTTGGGATGGCTATCCATATGAACGTTATGTATTTATGGTTCATGCTACGTCGGGTGCTGGTGGTGCAACAGAGCATTTAAACTCAACAATTATTCAACGTCCACGCGATAGATTTGGTAGCCGCGAAGATTACCTAGCCTTTATTAGCACCGCTGCGCATGAGTTTGTTCATACGTGGAATGTTAAAGCATACCGCCCTCAAGGTTTAGTGCCGTACGATTACACTAATATGAATTACTCTAAACTGCTTTGGATTGCAGAGGGTTCAACAAGTTATTTTGAAGATCATTTAATGGTTCGCTCTGGTATTGAAACCACAGATGAATTTTTTAAAGTGATGAGTAAAACCATTAATCGTCATCTACAAACCCCAGGCCGTGAAGTGCAAAGCGCAAGCGAAACAAGCTTTGATAAATGGATTAATCAAGGTGGTGATCATGCACGTAACTACAGCACCAATATTTATTCAGAAGGTTCATTACTTTCATTAGTTTTAGATATCGACTTGCTAGAAAAAAGCCAAGGTAAAATAAGCTATCGCGACGTACACAAAGCACTTTATAACAATCATAAAATGCCAGCTGGTTTTACAGATATAGATGTACTTAATATCTTAAAAGATTTGACCGGGCGTGATTACTCAAGCTGGTGGCAAGAAAATGTTGAGTCGCCTGCAAGTATTAACTTTGACGACTTACTTACTAAAGTAGGCTTGAAATTTGAACGTCCTGAAAAAGCAAAAGCGCTTGCAAGCATTGATGCTATCGCTAAAAACACAGGCGAGTTACTTACGTTAAGTTACGTTCGCCGTGGTGGCAGTGCGTGGAAAGCAGGTTTAACTACCGATGATAAAATTGTCGCTATAAACAAACATCACGTAGGTAAAGATTTAAAAACCAGCTTAGAAACGTTTAAAAAAGGCGATAAAGTAACCATTGACTATCTTCGTCGCGATGCTCTTGAAAGCTTAACATTAGTATTATCAGAAGATTTTGATAAGCCTAAAAAAGTAGTTGCTGATAAAGAGGCAACGCCTGAGCAAAAAGCACTATTCAAAGCATGGATTGGCGTGGAACATCCAAATGATGTGACAAAAAAATAAATTCAGTTTTATAGCGTTTAAATATAGTTAACAATTATTAAAAAAGAGCTTCGGCTCTTTTTTTGTTTTGCATAATGACGTATATAATGTACATGGAAATTTAATATTAAAATTAAATTTAATTATTATTTAGTATTTCTCTATTATTAAATAAAATTATTTATGGATATAGCCTAAAATGAAATTAGATAACCCGACTTCAAACTTAACCCATCAATTTGTAATTAACGACTATTTGCATCAGTTATTTGATGCGGTAAATGTTATTTCTGTTCAAGGTTATGACAATGAACGTCGTGTTATTTATTGGAATGAAGGCAGTGAGCGACTTTATGGATATACCAAAGAAGAAGCCATAGGACAAAAAATAGAAGACCTTATAATTCCAGAGCCAATGTGTGAGTTAGTTGTTAACGCACATAGTGAATGGGTAAAAAACGATATAGAAATTCCAGCATCTGAAATTATCTTACAAGACAAAGATGGAAACAATGTATCGGTTTTTTCCAGCCATGTTATGTTTACAAATCAATATAATACAAAACAAATGTACTGTATTGATATTGATTTATATGAGGTTAAAAAGGCACAAGCAGATGCGTCATTTAATGAGCATATGCTAAAAACTATTTTTGGAGCAATTCCTGACTTATTTTTCTTGATGGAAAATGATGGAACTATTATTGAGTATCATGCCAGTAATGAGACCGATCTCTACACCAAGCCAAAGCAATTTATTGGTAAAAAAATGGGTGATGTACTCCCTCAAGATGTAGCCAAAAAATTTGAAACCTATATCAGCCTTGTATTAGAAAAAGAGCAGATGATGAGCTTTAAATACGAGCTAGCTTTGCCCCATGGGCTCGTTTTTTTTGAAGCAAGAATAAATAAAATAACAGAACATAACCAGTTAATGGTTATTATTCGAGATATTACAGAACAGCATAAATCAGATGAAATAATTAGACATCAAGCGTATTACGATAGTCTAACTTTACTCCCAAATCGTTTTTTAGCACTTGATCGTTTGTCGCAATTACTTATTGAAGCACAAAGAAATAACGAGAAAGCGGCAGTACTGTTTTTGGATTTAGATGATTTTAAAAAAATAAATGACTCTTTAGGCCATGAAACAGGAGACAAAATTTTAATTGAATCAGCGCAAAGGCTGCAAGAGGCACTGCGAAAAGACGACACGGTAGGGCGCCTAGGTGGAGATGAGTTTATCGTATTACTACGAGGTATAACTGATCACCATGCAGCGCTAAAAATTACTGAAAAACTGGTCAATAACTTTAGAGCCCCTTTTAAAATTGAGGGCCGGGAACACATACTAACAGCGAGTATTGGTGTAGCCATATACCCAGAAAATGGTACAACCGTTGCTGATTTATTACGAAATGCTGACACTGCAATGTATCAAGCAAAATCATATGGTCGTAATACTTATTCATTTTTTACTAAAAAGATGAACGTAATTATTCAGCGCCGACTAGTAATAGAAGAGCAGATGCGTGGCGCCCTTGAGCGTAATGAGTTCGAGTTATTCTACCAGCCCCAATTTGACGCCAAAAATAAACACATCATTGGTGCAGAAGCGTTATTACGCTGGCATAACCCTGTGCTAGGTAATGTAACACCCGATGAGTTTATACCTATTGCCGAAAATACAGGATTAATTGTACCTATTGGTAAGTTTGTAATTAGCCAAGCATTACACTTTTTAAACACATGGCAAAGTACCTGTAAACGCCAACAAAAATACACCATGGCTGTTAACTTATCTCCTCGCCAATTTAGAGACGTAGGGTTGCTCAGTTTTATTCAAAACTCATTGAGTGAAGCAAACGTAAATCCCGAAAGTTTAGAGCTTGAAATAACTGAAGGTGTATTGATGAGTTGCCACACTAATGTTGTAGATATACTGACTGAAATTACTGCATTAGGCATTAACTTATCAATGGATGACTTTGGTACAGGTTATTCATCATTAAGTTATTTGAGAGAATACCCTTTTAATGTACTCAAAATAGATAGAAGTTTTATTGACGGTATTGTATTAAACAATGAAGACTGTAATCTCGTAAAGGCAATTATTGCCATGTCGCACAGCTTAGGACTGACAGTGGTAGCCGAAGGTGTAGAAACAAAAGAGCAGCATACTTTATTGAACGAATTGGGTTGTGATTTTATGCAAGGCTTCTATTTTAGTAAACCAATACCAGCAAAACAGTTTCTTGATTTTTCGATGAATTTTGATAAAAAGTAAGATTAAACACTCGATTGTAACAATTCATTATTTTAGCAATCGTTTAGCCAGCTAAGTCAAAGCCAAGACCCATTTGTGCAGTACGCCAAAGCAATCTTTAAAGTAACGAAAGCTGAGGAAGATAAACCAAAAGCACTTGCAGGTAAATTACAAGCAGCTCGCCAGAGCTAATGAGCGCAATCATTGCGCTTAACAAAGCTAAAAACAAACCTGTATATGCGGATGCCAACAGCACATTACGTGTAACCTATGGTACTGTAGGCGGCTACTCACCTCAAGATGGCTTGGTAGCAACACCCTTTACATCACTTGAAGGGTTACTAGCTAAAAATACCGATGTTGACCCATTTAATGGACCTAAAAAGTTACAAGAGCAAATTAAAACCAAGCTTTATGGTGATTACACAGGTGGCATGAATACAGTACCCGTTAACTTTTTATCTAATGTAGACACTACTGGTGGTAACTCAGGTTCGCCAACACTTAATGGCAAAGCAGAGCTTGTAGGCTTACTGTTTGACGGTGTTTACGAAAGTATTTGGTGACTGGGATTACAACCCTGAGCTTCATCGCTCAATCCACGTTGATTCACGCTACATGCTGTGGGTAATGGATAAAGTAGATAATGCACAAAACTTATTAGACGAAATGACAATCGTAAAATAAGTAATTAGTGAGATAACAGAAGGGCGCTTACCGTAATGGAAGCGCTTTTTTTGTTTGTGTTTGATTCGCTTATTTATGACTGCTAAGTGCCATGAGCGGTCATTGATAGTTTACCAGGTGCAGGCCCACAATTAGCACCTCGATTATGTTTCTTTTTCGTCGATTCTTTTGAGAATAATTAGAAATACATCTAAAGCTTCTTGAACCAAATTTTGATGTGCATGCTGATCAATAAGTAAATAAATAAGATGATTACGGTATGCAGAACTCAAGTGCTTTGTAAGGACTTCATCGATGTTAGTAACTTTAGAAACTGAGGAATTTGATGCATAAAGCATTTTATTTCTTTCATTTGCAATTTCTTGAATGTATTTGAATATCGAGTCAATGCCACGATCAGATGCTATTTCACGAACTTTCAATAAATAATCGGTTGCTTTTCCGTTAGGCTCTACAGAGACAAGATTTAGTGGTGGCTGTGGAACAATGCATATCTTTTTGTCTCCATCTTCACCAATTGGCATTCTAACCCACAGTTTTTCTTTTTTGTTTCCGTTTAAAGAGTCAAAAAAAAGCTCCAATGGAATTTCATTTTTTAAAATACCCAGCGCGCCACCAATTAAATCAAAGAATTGTGAAATACCTGATTTGTGTTTGTGATCCCAAGATTTCAATTTATTAGCATTAGCATATCGTCGCTTTTTTAACGCTGCAAATATTGCCGTTGCTGACTCTTCCTCTGCGGTAATTGCAACAAAAGCTGCTATTTCTGGCATACTTTCACGCAACAATACGGAGCGTTCCATGTGTCGGATGCTAGATTTCACTGCAAAGCCACCATAACCAGAAGTGGAACTAGCTTCTTTAAGTACTTTTTTTTGAAAATCGTTTAAATTCATAGATTCCATTTGAAACATAACGGCTTATTGAACACCATTTTGGTGGTTTATAATACACCAAAACGGCGTATATTACATATCCTGATAATTTCACCAATAATCACTTTTGTAAACATGTGATTAAAACAGCTCGGAATTAGGCATGTTATTTTGCCCCAAAACGGCGTTTAATAATGTTATTGGACAAAATTAGATTCTACTCAAAACACAGGAATAAACTTAACTTTTTCATTGTCCGGTTTTCGCTCTGAGCTGCCTTTAACTTTAATCAAATCACCTTTACACCCTTTAATATATTTCATGTGCATTTTATAACCAAGAAGTGCTAGGTTAGTGGTAAATTAATTGAAGGAAATAATCATGAAGTTAGAGTCATTAGCACTGCACCACGGTTACGAATCTGAGGCAACGACCAAATCGGCAGCCGTGCCTATTTATCACACTTCTTCTTATACATTTGATAATACGCAGCATGGCGCTGATTTATTCGATTTAAAAGTACCTGGAAATATTTACACCCGCATAATGAACCCAACCAATGCCGTACTTGAACAACGTATTGCCGCGATGGAAGGAGGAATCGGTGGGCTGGCTGTTGCCTCTGGGATGGCTGCTATTACGTATGCTATTCAATGTTTGTGCGAAGTAGGCACTAATATTGTAAGCACCAGCCAAGTATATGGTGGCACGTATAACTTATTTGCACATACACTACCTAGGCAAGGTATTGAAGCGCGCATGATTAAAGCCGATGACTTTACCGCGTTCGAGAATGCAATTGACGACAACACCCGCGCTGTTTTTTGTGAATCTATTGGTAACCCTGCAGGTAATATTGTTGATATTGAGCGTTTAGCACGTATTGCACACAGCAAAGGTGTGCCGCTTATAGTTGATAATACCGTGGCTACGCCGTATTTATGCCGCCCATTTGAACTAGGCGCCGATATAGTGGTTCACTCACTTACAAAGTATATAAACGGGCACGGTACTGCCATTGGCGGCATGATTGTCGACTCAGGAAAATTTGATTGGAAAGCAAATGCTACGCGTTTTGCAATGATGAACGAGCCCGATCCGTCGTATCACAATGTGGTTTATACCGAAGCCTTTGCTGAAGCTGCATTTATTGGACGCTGCAGAGTAGTGCCACTTAGAAATACCGGCGCAGCGCTTGCACCTAAAAACGCATCTGACATTTTAATTGGCCTTGAAACCTTAGGCTTAAGAATGGATCGCCACTGCGAAAATGCACAGCACTTGGCTGAGTATTTAGAAAATCATCCAAAAGTGCTTTGGGTTAATTACGCAGGGCTTAAATCAAGCCCGTATAACGAAATGAGTCAAAAAATTACCAGTGGTAAAGCATCGGGTATTTTAAGTTTTGGTATTGCTGGTGGCCTAGAAGCTGGTACTCGTTTTATTGATTCGCTAAACATGATTTTACGCTTAGTTAATATTGGCGATGCCAAGTCACTTGCGTGCCATCCTGCGTCAACTACACACCGCCAATTAAACGATGAAGAGCTAGCTAATGCAGGCGTAAGTCGCGATTTAATTCGTTTGTCAGTAGGGATTGAAAACATTGCTGACATAATTGCCGATGTAAGCCAAGCGCTCGATAAGGCTTAAAATTAAATTATTTAGAAATGCTTGTTCAGCTTTACTGTAAATACAGTTTCGTTTGTTAAAAAGGTTTAGGTTTTCTAAACCTTTTTAACCATTCATTTAGCAACTGTTTAAATACAGGCGGTAGGCTAAATATTTATTATTTTAACTTAAATAAAAATGGCTAAAAGTAGTGATTTTTCGCAATAGTTGGTATGTTGCAAGTAACATTTTATTTAATTGTGTGTGATGAAAAAAAACAAACGTTCTTCTCTTCAAGATATTGCCGATGCGGTTGGTGTAACCAAAATGACGGTGAGTCGTTATTTACGCAATCCCGAAAAAGTATCAGAGTCTACTCGCACTAAAATTAGTGCAGCTATTGATACGCTAGGTTACATTGCAAATAAAGCCCCTGATTTACTCTCTAATGCTAAAAGCTACTCTATTGGTGTACTAGTCCCATCGTTAACGAATCACGTGTTTGCTCAAGTTATAAGAGGCATTGAAGATGTGACTGGGCCTGCAGGATACCAAACAATGTTGGCCCATTATGGGTACAACCCTGAAATTGAAGAAAAACGGGTTGAGTATTTATTGTCGTATCACGTTGATGGTTTAATTTTATCAGAAACCACACACACAGACAGAACGCTAAAAATGATTGAAATGTCAGGCGTGCCTGTGATTGAAATAATGGATACTCATCACTCTCCTATGCAGCAAGCGGTTGGTTTTGATAACGTTAAAGCCGCTTTTGATATGACGACAGCGCTTTTAAATAAAGGCTATCGCAATATTGTTTATATAGGTGCAAGGCTCGATGTACGAACACGCCTAAAATTTCAAGGTTATTCAAATGCTATGTTAGCTAAAGGCTTTACGCCTAAAAGTGTGATGACTGATCAAGCTTCATCTTATAGTTTAGGCGCTGAACTTTTACAAAAAGCGCGTACTGACTACCCAGATACTGACTGTTTGTTTTGTACTAATGATGATTTAGCAATTGGGGCTATTTTTGAGTGCCAGCGAAACAATATTTTAGTGCCTAGCCAAATGGGGGTTGTGGGTTTTCATGGTCATGATATTGGCCAAGCAATGGTGCCTCAATTAGCAAGTGTGATCACCCCTCGTTATCAGATAGGTAATGTTGCGGGAAGAGAGTTGTTGAGCCGGATTAATTCCGATTTGGATGCTAGCATTAATTATAAGCAAGTAATTGATACTGGCTATATAGTTCATCTAGGTGAGAGTGTTTAAATCCTCTAAGTACATGAGCCTAATCACCCGAGCCTAAATAACAAAAGGCTCAGGTAATTTTTATATGTGTGATGATAACTCTACATGCTGTAAATTTACAAAAACAGAGAAATAATCATAGCGACAAGTGCGCCAACAGTACCAATAATAGTTTCCATTACCGTCCACGTTTTAAGAGTTTGCATTTCGCTCAAACCGAGATAGCGACTCGCTAACCAAAATCCTGAGTCGTTTACATGGGAGAGCACAATAGATCCCCCACCAATAGCGATGGTGACAGCTGCAAGCTGCGCTCCATCAAGGCCTAAAGGCTGAAGCATTGGAATAATTAAGCCACACGCTGTAAGCATAGCTACTGTCGCAGAGCCTTGAATGACCCGCACAGCGGCTGATAATACAAAAGCGAGTATTACAATCGGTAAGCCTGAGCCAGCTAAGTAATTACCCAGTGCCGTACCTACTCCTGAATCAACTAATACTTGTTTAAATACCCCACCGGCACCAGTGACAAGAATAATAATTCCCGCAGGTTGTAAGGCACTACCACAAATTTCCATGATTCTAGCATTAGGGACACCGCGCCTTGCGCCGAGCAAATAAAATGCCATTAGGCAGGCAACTAAAATTGCAGTAAATGGATGACCTATAAAGGCTAACCAATTATATAAATCAGAGTCTTTTTCAACAAAGCGGCTACCAATAGTATTTAAACTAATCATAATTAATGGCAGAGCAATTAAACCTAATGCTAATCCAAAACTAGGTGTGCCTTTACCAACTCTTTGATTATCGTCGATTTGTTCGTGCTGTGGGAGCTCTACATGAATAGATTTAGAAA
The DNA here is from genome assembly GCF_011378685.1 of Pseudoalteromonas sp. C8. NCBI lineage: Bacteria > Pseudomonadati > Pseudomonadota > Gammaproteobacteria > Alteromonadales > Pseudoalteromonadaceae > Pseudoalteromonas > Pseudoalteromonas sp. C8. The sequence continues at coordinate 27,790 of NZ_WTKT01000012.1, read as the reverse complement.
TAATAGAGCCCCAAATTGGACCTCCTATAATCATTGCTGGTATGGCAGCAATAAGGCCAAATAAAATCATATAACCATAGTCAGCGCCTAATTGAGAGGCAACCAAAATCGGCCCTGGCGCAGGAATAAGAAACGCCTGACAAGACGCTATCCCAGCAAGTAACCCAATACCAATTTTAACAACGCTGCCACCGCCTTTTCTTACCACAGCAAAAACAATACCGATTAAAAGTACAACGGCCACATCAAAAAAGAGGGGGAGGGCACAAATAAAGCCCGTAAATGTAAGCGCCCAATTAGCGTTTTTTTCTCCAAAACGGTGTAAAAGTGTGTGAGCAATGCGATCCAGCGCGCCGGTTTCTTCCATTACTTTGCCAAACATGGCACCTAAAGCGACCACCACCGCTACAAAGCCTAGTGTTCCGGCCATTCCCTTTTGAATTGTACCGGCAATCATTTCAGGGCTCATTCCTGAAAATAATCCTGCAATCATAGAAACAAGGATCAAAGAGACGACAGCATGTAGTCGTACTTTCATTACTAAGAAAAGCAATAAAAATATGGAGCCTGCCGCTGTTAGTATTAATGATAAATCTGACATTTTTCCCTACTTATATTCAGTGTAAATTATGATGTTTAGTGTGTGTTTAACTTCACTTTCGTATTTGTTACGCGTAACATGTTACCCGTAACTCAATATAATATATACATTGAAAATAATTAATTATTAAATTAAGGCGAGGGTAAATACATGAGTAATACAAATGTAGGTCGTGTTTATATTGTAATGGGGGTTTCAAGCACAGGAAAGTCAAGTGTGGGTGATGCATTAGCAAAGCGCATTGGCGCTAAATTTATCGACGGAGACGACTTACATCCCAAGGCTAATATATTAAAAATGTCATCTGGGCAGCCTTTAAACGATGCTGATCGTGTGCCTTGGCTAGAAAGAATACGTGATGCTGCATTTAGCATTGAAAAGAAAAATGAAATTGCGGTAATAGTCTGCTCTGCATTAAAAAAGAAATACCGAGAACAAATATGTGATGGAAATATAGGCATTACCTTTTTACATCTTTATGGTGATTTTGAACTGGTTAAAAGCCGTATGCAGGGCAGAAAAGGGCATTTTATGCCTGTTGATTTACTCAAAAGCCAATTTGAAACGCTAGAAGTTCCAAAAGAAGATGAGCCCAATGTTATAAATATAGATATTAATAACTCATTTGAGCAAGTAGTCGAAAGTTGTATTAGCGCAACTAAAGTGAATAGCCACAACAAGTAAAAAGTTTTTAGTTAATCAGTTAACTGTTACTTTTAACATTAGGGGCTTTATTTGTTATGAGTTAGCATCTGCTCGTGGTGTTTCTAAAATCGCTTTTTTTTCATCTTCAGATAATATTATCCAATCAAAAATTTCTTCGTTGGTACGCCCACACCCGGTGCAGTAACCGCTGCGCCTTTCGCATATTCCTAAACAATCAGTTTTAAATTTAGATGGTTTTTTGTTTTGATTTAATTGGCGCATTATTAAAGTCCTAACGGTGGTGCAATCTCAAAGCGAGTAGTGAATCCATTACCTTCTTGATTGGTAGAGAGTGTAATGACAGGGGTTTTGGTATCAAGTACAAAGGTGCTGTAAATTGAACTTGCTGTTTCTTTTTGGCTTTCAAACCAACTTGTTGTGGTTAAGCATTGGCGTAATTGCTTAGCCAGTTTTTGATGAGATTTTATTGTTTTCGTTTGTGTTTTAACAGGTGTTTGGCATTGGTAGCTTGCTTGCTCTGACTTATTTAAAGTAACCGTACAGTTTGCTCCAATAATATGAGTATTAGTACGCCATTGATTAGTAAACTGGTTATTTACTTTATCTGTTTTGATTGAATTAAAACCAGACTCATAACCATTTATTAGGTTATTTATGGTGCTGCATTCATCGGGTGTTACTGTGGTTTTTACAGACTGATTCGTTGTAGTAGTGGTTGCTGTAGTCTGATTAGTTTTGCTGGTACAGCCCGCTAAAATAAACGCGATAACTAAAATAAATGCGACAATAGAAGGAATAATATAGTTTTTCATAGTTCACAGTAACCGATTAATTTAGCCACGCACTATATCACACGTGATTTACTGTAAAAATAAAAAGGCCCATATAAATATGAGCCTCTTTGTTAGTCACAACTAATGCTATTTATGGCGACCTTGCAAGCATTTAACTACATCTTCAAGGGCTAAGCCTTGGCGTTGTAGCAATACTGTCAGGTGATAAATTAAATCAGCAGATTCGTTTGTTAGCTCATCGTTATCGTGTTTCATAGCGGCAAGGGCAACTTCTACGCCTTCTTCACCTACTTTTTGACAACTACGGCTTAAGTCTTTTGCAAATAATGACGCTGTGTAGCTTTTTTCAGGGTCGTCGTTTTTACGCGCTACAATCACATCTTCTAACTGTGCTAAAAAGCTTAAACTTGGTTTTGCTTCATCACCAAAACAGCTTTGTGTGCCTAAGTGGCACGTTGGACCTTCTGGGTTGGCAAGTACTAAAATTGAATCGTAGTCACAATCGGTATGCACAGATACTACGTTTAAGTAGTTTTCTGATGACTCACCTTTAGTCCATAAACGCGATTTTGAACGCGAGTAAAACGTCACTTTATTACTCTCAAGCGTAACGTTTAGTGCTTCGCTGTTCATAAAGCCTTGCATTAAAATAACACCAGAGCGGGCATCTTGAATAATAGCAGGGATCATTTCACTTTTAACGAAATCGATTTGAGCTTGGTTTTGTTGTGTTACTTGCATAATCTTGCTGCCACTTGGTTATCGGTTAAAAATTGTTTTAGTTCGCCAATGTTAATCACATTTTTATGAAAAACGCTGGCGGCTAATGCACCATCTACTTTGCTTTGTTTAAATACATCAACAAAATCTTGCATACTACCCGCACCGCCAGAGGCGATTAAAGGAATGTTACATAGCTCGCGAATTTTACTTAACTGCTCGTTGTCGTAACCGTTACGAACGCCATCTTGGTTCATACAGTTTAATACAATTTCGCCTGCGCCTAGGTCTTGTACGCGTTTAACCCATTCTTGTGTTTTATAACGCGTACGGCTTGATGCATTAGGATCGCCAGTTAATTGGTAAACTAAATATTCACCAGTTGTTTCATCAAAAAAGCTATCAATACCTACAACAACACATTGCTTACCAAACTCATCGTGTAATTCTTTAATAAGTTCAGGGCGCGCAATAGCAGGGCTGTTAATGCTTATTTTGTCAGCACCGCGCTCTAAAACACGCGCTGCATCAGCTACTGACTTAATACCGCCGGCTACACAAAATGGAATATCGATATTGCGTGCTATACTTTCTACCCAGTTTACATCAAGTAGGCGTTTTTCAACGCTTGCACTGATTTCGTAAAAAACCAGTTCATCGGCGCCAGCTTCGCTGTAGGCTTTAGCCATTGTTAAAATATCGCCAACAACTTCATGACCTTTAAACTTAACGCCTTTAACTACTTGGCCGTCTTTAACGTCTAAACATGGAATTATGCGCTTTGATAACATGCCAATGCCTCCTCAACGCTAAATGCGCCATCAAGCAGAGACTTGCCTAAAATAACGCCGCCAACACCTAGCTCTTTAAGCTTTTTAATGTCGTCAAGTGAGCTTACGCCCCCTGAGGCTTGCACTTTAATTGTGCTGTTGTGGCGAGTTAGATCTTCGTAAAGCTCAAACGATGGACCCGTCATGGTGCCATCTTTACTGATGTCCGTGCATAAAAAGTCGATAACACCTAAGCCCACGTAAAAATCTACCAGCTCAAGTAAACCAAATTCAGATTCACTTAACCAACCGTGTGTAGCAGGTGCCCAGCCCGTGGCTGTTTTATTTACATCAAGGGCAATTACAAAGTGTTCTGCGCCAAATTGCTCAATCCAGGCTTTTACTTGTTCGCGTTTTTCTACTGCCATTGAACCAATAACAACTTGATTTGCACCGGCTTTTAGCCAATCACTTACATCTTGCTCTGAGCGAATACCGCCACCCACTTGGTAAGGTACGTTAAGTGCTTTGGTTGCAGCTTGAATATGTTTCCACTGTTTTTTACTTGGATCGCGTGCACCTTCTAAATCAACAAGGTGTAGTTTACCTGCGCCACTGTCGGCGTATTCTTTTAAACGCGCGCCAAGTTCGAAAGGGTAAAACTGTGCTGTGTCGTATTTACCTTGGTACAAGCGCACAATTTGATTTTGTAATACGTCTAATGCTGGAATAATCACAAATAATCTCTTTTTTGTTAGTTAATGGGCAGCTTACAACTGCCAATCAACAAAATTTTGTAATAAACGTGCGCCAACTTTCGCGCTACGCTCTGGGTGAAATTGCATGCCAGCGTAATTGTCTTTAGCAACAATGGCTGAAAAGGTTTGACCGTACTCGCCGCTCACGAGTGTGGCTTCGTTTACGGTGTGCGCAAAGCTGTGAACAAAGTACACTTGCTCATCGAACGTAAGCCCTTTAGTTAATGCATGCTCTTTGTTAACGCTTAAGTTATTCCAACCCATATGCGGCGACGTTAAATTGCCTACATCAAGCGCTTTTACTTGCCCTGGTATTTTACCTAGGCACTGTACGTTACCTTCTTCGGTGCTTTCGCACAGTAACTGCATACCTAAACAAATCCCCATAAGCGGGCGCTGGTATTCATTTATAGCCTGTTGCCAACCTTGGTCGGTTAAACGTTTCATGGCAACTGACGCATGGCCTACACCTGGCAATATAGCGCGCTCAAAACCCGCTAATTGCTCTGGTGATGTAATTACTGTTGGCGTTTGCCCTAGGCGTTCAAACGCAAAACGTACTGAATTTATATTGGCACAACCGGTATTAATTATGGCAATCATAAACATCCCTTAGAGCTGGCTGTTTGTTGGGTCGTGTCTTGTGCTACTGCCATGCGAAGCGCGCGTGAAAACGCTTTAAATAAACCTTCTACTTGGTGATGACAGTTACCGTCGCTTACCGATAAAATAAGGCTAATAGCGGCGTTATCACTTAAGCTTTTGAAAAAGTGCTCAACCATTTGTACGTCTAAATCACCGGCTTTTTCGCGGCTAAAGTTAGCGTTTAATACAAATGATGCACGGCCCGATAAATCAATTTGTGCTTCGGCTTTACACTCATCCATAGGAAGAGCAAAACCATAGCGCGCAATTTGCGATTTAGTGCCAAGCGCTTGTTTAAGTGCAACACCAAGAGCAATACCAATGTCTTCTACCAGGTGGTGCTCGTCTATGTGTAAATCGCCTTTGGCTTTAATGTTTAAACCAATGTTTGCGTGCGTGCGAATTTGGTCAAGCATGTGATCAAAAAAGCCAAGACCGGTGTCTATGCTGCCATTTTTAGTTTGATCTAAGTTTATGGCTACATCAATTTGGGTTTCTTTAGTGTTTCGTGTAACACGACCTTCGCGGTTTGCGGTGGTCAATTTAGTCACTATCGCACTCCAATCGCCGTCGTATAAAATACCTTCACAACATAGATTTTGAGCAAGGCCAATATCAGTTTCGCGGTCGCCAATAACAAAAGAGCGTGCTAAATCTACTTTGCCTGAGCGCATAAGCTCGGTAAGTAATCCTGTTTTAGGTTTACGGCAATCGCAGTTTTGCTCGTTAAAGTGAGGGCAAATTAATACTTCGTCAAAGCTAATGCCTTGGCTTTGCATTATGTCCATCATTTTGTCTTGTGCTATGTCAAAATCAGCAGTAGGGAAGCTATCTGTGCCCAAACCATCTTGGTTAGATACCATAACTAAACGGTAACCTGCAGCTTGTAATTGTAACAACGCAGGAATAACACCAGGTAAAAATGCTAGCTTTTCAAGGCTATCTACCTGTTTGTCGGTAATTGGCTCTTCAATGATAGTGCCGTCGCGGTCGATAAATAAATAGGGGTTACTCATGATACTTCGTTTCCTGCTAAAGATGCTGTGGAAGCTGGCGTTTGTAAGCCATCTAACCAAATTTTTACTTGTTCAAGTTCTTGTTCACTGCCAATTGAAATTCGTAGCCAGTCGTCTTCACCGTATAGCGTAAAAGCGCGCATAACCAAACCTTGCTCAAGTGCAATTTTAAAGTAGTTTTTATCGGCTAATTTTAAAGTAACAAAGTTACCTTCACCAGTGAGAATTTTTAATGCAGCAGGGGATGCGTTTAGCCAATCCACTAACTTAGCTTTTAAGCTATTTAAAATAGTAACTTGGCGGCGCATTGATGTAATTGCATCAGGTGCAATTGCTTGCGCTGCAATACTTGCTACTACGCCCGATACCGGATACGGCGCAATGACTTTACGAATTGGCGCTAGTACGCTCGCTTGTGCAAGCGTAAAGCCCGTTCTGAGCCCCGCTAGCGCAAAGGCTTTAGAAAGCGTACGCAAAACCACTACATTACTAAACTCATTAATAAGCTTAGTCGCGCTTTGCTTTGGGCAAAACTCTATATAGGCTTCGTCAACAATAACCAGTGCCTTACCTGCAAGTGCTGTTGCAATCGCTTTTACTTTATCAAGTGGTGTTAGGCTGCCCGTTGGATTATTTGGGTTACAAATAAATACCAGTTTTGAGCTGCCAACAGCTGCAACTATTTCGTCAGCACTGCCACTTAATAATAATTCTTGGGTAAGCGCGTTAATACCAACGTTGTGTGTATCGGCGGTTACTTTGTACATACCGTAGGTTGGTAAAAATAGCGCAATACTATCTTTGGCTGGCTCACAGTATGTGCGCACTAAAAGCTCAATGCCTTCATCTGCGCCGCGCGTCATTAATACATTTTCGCTTTCAAGCTCTGTATAAGCGGCGTAACGGTCAATAACCAGTTGCGGTTGAGGATCAGGGTAGCGATTTAAATCTTCAATACTCAGTTCAAGGTTTTTAGCATACGGGCTTTCGTTAGCATTTAGCCACGTAGTACCGGTTAGCTTTTCACTTTTTGCAGAGCTGTATGCAGCAAGGGCTGCAATATTCTTAGGTAATAAGCTAGACGCTTGTGCGCTCTCATTGCTCATTTTTAATTGCCTCTAAACGAATTGAAACCGCATTAGCGTGGGCATCAAGGCCTTCTGCATCTGCAAGTGGTAAAATAGCTTTTGAAAGCTGTGTTAAACCACTTTTAGTAATTGTTTGCACTGTGTATGTACGAAAAAAATCAAGCAAGTTTAAGCTAGAATATGTTGCACTGTAACCATATGTTGGTAACACGTGGTTAGTACCTGATGCGTAATCGCCTGCAGATTCTGGCGTGTAGTCACCTACAAATACTGAGCCTGCATTTTTAACCTTATCTAGGTATGGTGTTGCATCGCCTAGTTGTAAAATTAAGTGCTCTGGCCCGTATTGCGCCGATACATCAAATGCTTGCTCAATTGAATCAACTAAAATAAGCGATGAATTAGCGAGCGCTTGCTCGGCTGTTTCTTTGCGACTCAAATTAGCCAACTGGCGTGTAAGTGCCTGCTGAGTTTGTTCTATTATACTTTCGCTGTTACATAATAAAATAACTTGCGAGTCTGCACCGTGCTCTGCTTGTGAGAGTAAATCGGCGGCTATAAATTCTGGGTTTGCACGTTCATCTGCAATAACAAGTACTTCAGACGGACCTGCTGGCATATCAATTGCCATACCTGGAATAGTTTGCGCAACGAGCTGTTTAGCCATTGTTACAAAGCTATTACCTGGGCCAAATATTTTGTTCACTTTAGGAACCGATTCGGTGCCATAAGCCATTGCTGCAATTGCGCCTGCGCCACCACTTTCTATCAAAGTAGTAATGCCACATAACTTAGCTGCATATAAAATAGCAGGGTTAATCGCTTTATCACCTTGTACTGGTGTAGCAAGTACAACGGTTTTTGCGCCGCTTAACTGCGCTAATACACCCTGCATAATAACCGACGATGGCAGTGGAGCACTGCCACCGGGTACATAAATACCGACTGCTTCGATGGCTTGATATTTCAGTTCACATACAACGCCTGGTTGGGTCGATAATTTAATATCTTTTGGCAATTGCGCTTCGTGAAAACGTTTAACGTTTGCATAAGCGGTATCAATTGCGTATTTAAGCTCTGCACTTAGTGCTTGCTCAGATGCGTTAATTTCATCAAGCGGAACACATAAGCGAGGGTTAGATCTATTATCAAACTCTTTAGCCATACTAAGTAAGGCTTCATCGCCTTGCTCTTTTACGTTAGCTAAAATAGTTTTACATATAGCTTCAACCTTGGCACTGGCAGAAACTGCAGGGCGCATTAGCGCCGCTGCTTGTACTTGTGAAGATTCCTCATTCCAACGAAGCATGGCACTTACTCCATCATTTTTTCAATTGGCATAACTAAAATAGAGTTAGCGCCTAAGGCTTTTAACTGCTCCATTGTTTCCCAAAATAATGTTTCGCTGCTTACCATGTGAAGTGCTACGTATTCATCGTTACCCGCAAGGGCAAGTAGAGTAGGTTGACCAGAACCTGGTAAAATTTCACAAATTTCATCAAGTTTGTTTTTTGGTGCGTGTAGCATGATGTATTTGCTTTCTTTAGCTTGTCTAACACCACGTAGGCGCGGCATAAGCTTATTGATTAGTGCTAGTTTGTCAGCATCTTGAAGATCTTTATTTTGAATTAAACACGCGTTTGATTCTAAAATTGTTTCGCCTTGAATCAAGCCGTTAGCTTCAAGTGTTGCGCCAGTAGATACTAAATCACAAATTGCATCAGATAAACCTGCACGCGGTGCTACTTCAACAGAACCCGTAAGCATCACTGTACTTGCGTTAATGCCTTCGCGCTTTAACCACTGAGTTAAAATTTCTGGGTAGGTAGTCGCAATACGTTTGCCTTCAAACCAGCTCTTATCGCGAGCGCCAAGCTCTTGTGGCCATGCAAGTGCAAGACGACAGTAACCAAAGTCTAGTTTTGAAAGTTTGGTTACTTCACTTGGAACACCTTGTCGTTCACGTTCTGCTTGAACTTCTACAAGTACGTTTTCGCCAACTATGCCTAAGTCACATACACCGTCCATTACTAAACCCGGAATATCGTCATCGCGCACACGTAGTACGTCAATTGGCATATTAGTTGAGTGTGCAATTAAGCGTTGTTCACGAAGGTTAAGTTTAACACCTAACTGTTTAAGCAGATCTTGACAATCTTTAGATAGGCGGCCGCCTTTTTGGATGGCGATACGTAGACGATTACTGTTGTTCATTATTCATTTTCCTTTAATTTAAAAACTAAAAACCCCGAGGGGAACCTCAGGGCGAAAATGAATCAATGTTATTTGAATCGCCAGAGGTTCCTTTTAGGAATAACCTCTCAGCGAAAGACCTGACAGGTTATTCCGGTGAATGGTGGTGATGATGTACTGTTGTCAGGTTTAAGCGCATTTTTTATCCTATGTAACTGCTCGTTGATATAGTAACGTTCAGTTGTTATCTGTTTAAATAAATTTCGCATTCATAAAAACATAAACAGCTATATTATGGCAAGTTTTTTTTAGCTTAATTAAAGCATATGTTATAACTGTCGATAATATTAAGATAATAAGCGCAATTTTCGCCAACAATTGGTTGTTTATCACTCAAACCAAGTGGTTAATGAATAAAATGAAAAAATAAGGAAGTACTTATGGATATTATGATCCCTTATTTAGGAAGAATAACTAGGCTAGAAGTTGAGTCAAAAAGTGCTTTTCATATTGCGGGTGTGCAAAGTGGGGCTGCCGCTGAAAAAGTTGAATTAGAGAATAAAAAAAGGCGTGAGTTACAAAAAAAGAAAAAGCTCAATATGCTTAATGATCAAAATAATAAAAAAAAGTCTAACCTAGATGATGACGAAAACCCCCATTTAGATACATGGGCTTGATAATACCAACTTTACTAAATACATAAGCAATTAACTCAAAAAGGCCCTTGCGGGCCTTTTTACTATGTATTTTGCTTATGCCAATTAGCTTAAACTTTTAAGCAGATTGGCATTACTCTTGGTTTTTGCTTTTAAATATATAAAAGCTAAATATAGCGAACACACATACTTGAGCCACAATACCTTGCCATGTTGACTTTATACCAAGCCATGCAATATCAAAGCTCATTGGCAGTGACGCAATACCTATTATATCGGCCTCTTGTAATGCAATAACAGCTTTGCCCATAAGCACAAACGAGAGTGCAAATAATAGGTAAGTGGTAATTGCAAAAAACTTAGCAACCGGTAATTTAATTGAGTACTTAATTAATACCCACGTAATAATAGCCAGTATTGCTACAGCTATCGCAAAACCCGAAGCAATAGATGAATATTGAGCAGGCGAGCTTTGCGTTAATAAAGACTGATAGAACAGTACGGTTTCGAATACTTCACGGTATACGGCTATAAACGAAAGCCCTGCTAAACCCCATAATGTACCCGACTCAAGACGCTTATCTATATTGTCTTTGATGTATTTTTGCCATTGATGCGCACTGGTTTTACTGTGCATCCATACGCCAACATACAGTAAAATAACAGCGGCAAACAATGCACCAGCACCTTCCATAACTTCGCGACTTGCACCACTTATTTCTATTAATGTTTGTGCCGCAGCCCACGTTAAACCACCAGCAATAAGTGCGGTTACCCAACCAACATGTACATATTTAAGCGCGTCTTGGCGTTTAGTTTTAATAAGTACGGTCATAAGGGCAATAATAACGAGGAGTGCTTCTAGGCCTTCGCGTAGTAGTATAACTAAACTCGCTGAGAGGAGTGCACCATCAGTTAGTTTGGTTTCGTTTAGCATGCTATCTGCTTTAGCGAGTTGAGCTAGCGCTGCACTTACTTTTTCGCCAACGATGGCTGCATCTTTCTCGTTTTTAAATGTTTGGCGCAGGTTCATCAGTTGTACTTCGATGTTTTTACGCAGTGTTTCGTCGTAGGCATTTAAGTTGTTTTCAACAAGCTCAAAGCCATCTAGGTAAGCGCTAATTGCTAAATCACTTGCTTGTGAGTAATTGCCTTTAGCATGCGCGACTTGCGCTGCAAGCAACTGCGTGCGAGTAACCGTTATCGGATTCTTTTTACCGGTAAATAGTTGCTCTGGATTACCACGAAGCCATTTAACGTAATGTGCTTGTGCTTCACTTTGACCTGCCGATAATTGTGCAGGGTTTAAGTTTACAATCTGCGAAGCGGTAATGTTTTGCTCTAGATTTTGTGGTTTTTGAACATCTTTAAATGCCAAGCTACCTACATAAAAAGCTAAAGACCAACGTTGTTGTTCATTAAATTGAGTAAAAGCAACCATTGGCGTGTCGTTAATACCGTTACTTACAGCGTCAAATAACCCCATTAATGAGCGGTTAGTTGCGCGTTCTTCATCGGTAAAGTTGGTAGGCTCTGGCGATAAGTTTTTTGCAAGCGGGCCGTCGCCTTGACCACTAGGGCCGTGACACATTGAACAGTTAGCAGCAAAAAGCGCTTTGGTTTGCTCAACAGGAAGTAGTGATGCAGGTAACGATAGTTGCGGCATAAAGGTAAGTAGCGACTCGCGAAGCGCTGAGCTTGCTGCACGTACATCGGCAACACTCGCTTTATTGGCAATCGCTGAATGCAGGGCTTTAGCTTGTACCTTTACTGTATCAAACTCATTTGTTTGGCTTGATAGCTGTCCAGCTTGCTCAATAATAACGTGCGAAAATTCAGTCATTTCTTGATATTCGTCAGGATCAAGTATTTCACCATTCCCAACAGCTGCCACGTAATCAACACCTACATACTCTGCAAGCTGTGCAATTTGTTTTATTTTTGTTTGCTCATTAGGCGAGGCTGAAACACTAAAGCTTGCCATGACCATTATAAAAAGCATAAAAAAACATTGAAATTGTCGTTTGCTCAGAGACACCAAATTTAAAAACATGTGAGAATTATTTATGGACATCGAAAAGCCCTGTAGAGGAAAAGTCAAAATTATAATTGTTTTCATTTGCATTTCAAGCGGATTAATTTAAACAAAGCAGATAAATAAAAAGGATAACAATTTATAGAACTTTAAAGTGTTTTTGTAACACTTGAGTAACAGTAACCAAGTGATTTTTATAATAACTTGGTTACTGAATGTGTTGCAGACAAAGCATTTATTACTTGGCTTGCTCAGCAGACTTAATGCTGCTTTGAATAAGCGGCGAAATAGTTAAGCCTTGTACAATAATAGAAAATATAACCACTACGTAAGTAACAATAACGATTAGGTTATGTAGGTCTGAACCGCCTACAAAAACTTGCTCGCGTGGGATTGCTGCCGCCATTGCCAGAGCAAGGCCACCACGTAGTCCACCCCAGGTCAAAATTTTAACACTGTGTTTATCGTAAGTTCTAAAGCGTTTAAAAATTACAAATGGTGCGCCTACACTTATAAAGCGTGCTAGTAATACAACAGGTACCATTAATAAGCCTAAACCAATTTCTCCAAGCGTGATTGGCATAGTGACTATTAGCATACCTATTATTAAAAACAGTAGAGCATTTAGAAAGCTGTCGGTTGCATGCCAAAAATCTTTTACGTAGCGCGTGTCTTCGGGGCCCGTGCGCTCGGTTGCTTTAGTGCGGGTAATATTACCCATTAATATGCCACTGGTTACCATGGCAAGTGCGCCAGATATTTCCCAAATATTTGCTGCAGCAAAACCTGCTGTTGGGATAGTTAAGGTAATTAATAAGCGAATATTTACATCGCGGCTATTAATAATTAAAAAGTGGCCAACTAATGCAATGACTAAACCAAACGCAATGCCCCCTATTGCATCAACAAAGAATAGCTCTGCTATGTCACCAAATTGTGCATCGGTGCCATAAAAAGCAACAGAAAATATAGTGGTAAATATAACTAAACCAATACCATCGTTAAATAGCGACTCACCTTCTACTTGAACTGAGATGCCTTCTGGCGCTCGCATTTGTTTAATAATAGCAAGTACAGCGATAGGGTCGGTTGGGCTAATAAGCGCGCCAAACAGTAAACAATAAATAAAAGGGACATCAAAACCAAAAACTGAAAATAAATAAAAACTTAAATAACCCACTATAAATGTGGAGGCAATGGTTGAAAACAATACCAGGGCAGTAATTTCCCACCGCTGCTTACGCAGGGCAAGTAGGTTTATTTCGAGCGCACCCGCATAAAGTAAAAACCCCAACATGCCTTTAAGTAGTAACTCGTTAAAGTCAATACTGGAAACTATTTGGGTCATTGCTAATGCGTTCTGATCGCCTAATAATTTTACTGCAATAATCAGTAATAAAGAAATAACCACAGAGCCGGTAGTAATGGCAATTGTAGTTTGCATTTTGAGGATGTACTGGTTTGCAAAGGCTATAAAAATTGCAATTGCAGAGAGAAAACAAATGAGGTACCAAGCATTCATTGATTAACCTTAACTATTTTTTAAACGACACACAAAAAAGAGGATTATAAACCCGCGTATGGTACTCCTGTAATATTTGAGAGTCACAGTATTTATGCCTAAATATAGCTTTTAATGAGGATTGTTTTTAGTAAGAGTTAATAAGAAATGTGGCTTTGTAAATATTGTCATTATTAAATTAAATGTACGTTATAAATACAGTGTTTGTTGTAAACTTTAGTGGTTAATCACATTATTGAAACGTGTGTTGCATCATAAAATAAAAGTCGATTTTGTAATTACTTGCCCTAAATGCTTTGCTTACGTAAAATCCCGCTATTATTTATTTTAAAGTGATTGGTATTATCAAACAGCTGTTTAGTGCAACCGGACCTTTGGCGTCATCGTTGGATGGATATACGCCTCGCCAACCACAAATTGATATGGCAGTAGCTGTTGCAGATGCATTAAAAAACAGTTCGCAATTAGTTGTTGAAGCAGGCACGGGTACTGGTAAAACATTTGCATATTTAGCCCCTGCACTTAAATCAAAAGGCCGAACGATAATATCGACTGGTTCTAAAGCCTTACAAGAACAGTTATACCACCGCGATTTACCTCAATTAGTGAAAGCGCTTGGTGCTTCTAAAAAAACCGCCTTATTAAAAGGGCGTGCTAATTACTTATGTACCTACCGACTTAATCAGCATGTTGCGCATGTACCTACTGATGACTCCGACGTAATGCACCAACTAGCGATGGTAGCTAAGTTTGCCAGTGAAACGCAGTCAGGCGATTTAGCCGATTGTATTGGTATAGAAGATGACGCGAAAGTACTGCCTTATGTAAATTCAACAGCTGATAATTGCTTAGGTAAAGAGTGTCCAGATTTTCAAAGCTGTTATATACGCAAAGCACGTTTAACTGCGGCCGATGCCGACGTAGTTGTGATTAATCACCATTTATTTTTTGCCGACATGGCTGTAAAAGAAAGTGGCTTTGCTGAGCTTATGCCAAAAGCTGACGCGTATATATTTGATGAAGCCCACCAGTTAAGCGAAATTGCCAGTGATTATTTTGGTGAGAGTATTAGTACTAAAAAGCTGGTGGATTTAATTAATGATTTACGTGCTATTTATAGAGCCGAAATTCCCGATATGCTGCAGCTAGGTAAAAGCTTAAATAAGCTTGAAACAAGCGTTGCTGATTTACGATTACAGTTTGGTGTTGATGGCAGTAGAGGCGATTGGCGAGAAAAGCTAAGCGATAAACAAATATGTGCGGCACTTCATCGTGTGATCAGTGATTTAGATTTTGTTTATCAAGTACTTAAACTTTGCCTAGATAGAAGCGACAAAATTGAGCACCCGTTTGAGCGTGCACTTGCGTTTAAAGGGCAGTTAGAGCGGGTTTTTGATACAGCCCAAACCGGTTTTAGTTACTGGTATGAAACAACGCGCCGTTATTTAACTATTAATATAACGCCATTAAATGTATCCGCTAAATTTGCTCAAATGATGCAAGACACGGGCGCAGGCTTTGTATTTACATCAGCAACACTTTCGGTCGACAATAAACTAGAGCACTTTAATGCAAGCCTTGGTTTAAAACCAAAGCAAAGCATGATGGTAGATAGCCCGTTTGATTACCCTAATCAGGCGCTGCTGTGTTTACCGCGTTACTTACCTGAATCGCACGCTGATAATATGCCCCATGCGATTGTAAAATTAACACTTGAGCTTATAAAGTCAGCGCAAGGGCGTTGTTTTGTGTTATTTACGAGCTATCGAATGATGCACTTAGTTGCCGAAGGGCTCACCACACAAATAGACTACCCAGTTTATATGCAAGGGCAAATGTCTAAGCGTATTATTTTAGAGAAATTTACTCGCCATGGTAATGCGGTATTACTCGGCACGGCTTCTTTTTGGGAAGGTGTTGATGTACGCGGCAGTACACTAAGCTGTGTTATTATAGACAAATTGCCATTTGCAGCCCCTGACGATCCATTGCTTCAAGCTAAAATGCAAGATTGCCAAATGCAGGGAAAAGACCCTTTTTCACACATACAATTACCGCAGGCTGTTATTGCGCTAAAACAAGGTGTAGGGCGTTTAATTCGAGATAGTAAAGACAAAGGCGTACTTGTAATATGCGATAATCGCTTAGTTACACGCCAATATGGCCAAGTATTTTTAAAAAGCTTACCGCCGATGCGCCGCACGCGAAGCTTAGAAGATGCCAATACATTTTTAAAACAAATTAATTAGAGTAATAAAATGATCAAAAGTAATATTCTTGCCCTTGATGCTTCAACTGAAGCACTTTCAATTGTTTTACATTTTCAGGGCCAAACATTTCATCATTTTGAAGAATGTCCGCAGCAACATAGCCAAAAAATACTTCCACTTGTGGATGAGCTATTAACTAAAGCAAACTGTAAATTAAAAGACTTAGATGTCATTGGTTTTGGGCAAGGCCCGGGCAGTTTTACTGGTGTGCGTATTAGTGTAGCAATAGCACAAGGTTTAGCGTATTCAACTAATTTGCCGCTTGTAGGTGTGTCTACTTTGGCTATTATGGCGCAACAAGCATTTGAACAAAACGGTAGTGTGAGTGTTTATCCAAGCATAGATGCACGCATGGGTGAGATATACTTTGCACATTACCAAGCGCAAAATAATCTAATGCTTTTAGTTAACCAAGAATGCGTTATAAAACCTGATTTACTAAACAATGATTATATAGCGACCAGTGAGCCATCTGTAGCGGTAGGCACGGGCTTTAAAACCTATCCTGATGCGCTTAATGACTTTGAAAACGTGACAATTAATACTGATATTACATTGCCTGATGCGCGTTATATGTTAGCGCATGTTGAAGCCGCGTTTTTAGCGGGTGATGTTGTAAAAGCGAGTGACGCTCAACCTAAATATGTGCGCGATACGGTAACGTGGAAAAAGCTACCAGGACGTGAGTAATCATATTATTTGCAAATTGGTTGTTTTTAAATCATAATTTTATGCAATATTAAGGTTGGAGACGCGTAATGACGCTGCCTATTGGTTCAGGTTTTTTTACCGGAGATATTCCGGGTAGGGTTAGCCCTACTAAAGTTGTTACTAATAAACCACAGAGTTTATTAGACCAGCCGGCTGCTCAAAAAACGAATACCGATTATGTAAAAAGCAGTGTCGAGGGCGTCGAACTGGCTAATCAACTGTTTAAAAGCAGTGCTAAAAGCAATGAATACAGCCAAACAATTTACGACCAACCGACAGCTCAAGTAAGTAAAGCGATTTCTACTTATACTGAATTTGCCAATTTAGAACGCAGAGCCGAAGTACAAAATTTAATAGGCGTTGATATATACGCTTAAAGCTCATTCAAACGTTTTAGATAAATACAGTGATAAAATTCAATAAAAAGCCCGAACATGTGTTCGGGCTTTTTGTGTTAAAAACGAGGTGAAATTATACCAATTCGCTTAATTAAGTGATCTATTTTGAGGGAAGAAAATCGTGTCGATAACAAGGCAAAAATTTCGTTATTTAGTTGTTCTATATCAGAAATTTTTAACGTAGTTAACGTAAGATTTAACCCCTCAAATTGATTAAGTATTATTGCGGATTGGTATTACTGTTCAATAAAGCCAATTAGCTTATCGGCAATATCAGTATTATTTTGTGAGCCAATAAATTGCTCACTGCCTTTGCCATAGGCAAATACTTGAACGTCTACAGCGGTGTGTCCGCCGGTTGTCCAGCCAGTAAAGCTCGCATCACTAATAATACTTTTAACAGCTAAATTAAGCGCTTTTTCGCCCATTTTTTTAGCTTGCTCAAGTTTGATTTGGTTTTCAGTTGTAAATTCAATATTGGTGTTAGCAGTCCATACTGGTTTTAAGTCTTTAGACTCCATAAGTTTGTCTGTTAACTTACTAGCCGTTGCCTTAACACCTTTAATTACGTCTGTTTCCCATTTAAATTGGCCGTGCGAACCAATAGTTAAGCCGCCCGTTGAGTGATCGGCTGTAACTACAAGTATAGTGTCTTTATTTTTATCAACGTACGCTTTTGCTTTTTCGATTGATTTAGCAAAGTCGTCCATTTCAGCCATCGCACAGGCTATATCGTTAGAGTGACCACACCAATCAATTTGGCTGCCCTCAATCATCACAAAAAAGCCTTCTTCGTTCTGGTTATCTAGTAAACCAAGCGCTTTAGATGTTAACTGAGTAAGGCGAGTTGGGTTTATATCAAGTGCAAATGGCAGGCCTTTGCTCGCATACAAACCTATGGCAGGTATTTGTGTGATTTGGCCCAGATTATTAATATCGTCACCGTATTGGTAACCTGCCGCTTTAAATTCTTCAACTAAATTCCGGTCATCACGAATAAAATATTTAGTACCGCCACCTAGCATTAAATCAACGGGTAATTTACCAGCAATCTTATTATCAATATAATCGTTGGCAATATCATCGTAGTTGTAACGAGATTCATTGTGAGCTGTAAAGCTAGCAGGCGTTGCATGGTTTATTTGTGACGTTACAACAAGCGCTGTTGTCATACCGCGCTCTTTTGCCATTTCAAGCATGGTTTTAACTGGCTTTTTATCTGTATCTACAGCAACTGCACCATTATAACTTTTATGGCCGCTACTAAGCGCTGTAGCACCCGCAGCACTGTCTGTTACATAAGTATGGTCATCAGGGTAGGTGTGAGCCATGCCTTTTAAAATAGTGTCAAAAACCGTGCCTTCTACTTCTTTTGTTGCAGGGTCATCTTTAAAATAGCGATAAGCCGTGGTGTAAGCCGGACCCATGCCGTCACCAATCATATAAATTACATTTTTAGGTGCTGATTCTGCGTAAGCACCAGAAGCGGTGCATAAAAGTGCCAATAAGCTGATCTGTTTTTTCATGGTTGTACCTTATGAGTGTACCTTATTTAATAGCCGCTGATATTGTATACAGATAGGATGATAAATAAATGAATATCTGAGATATTTATAATTTATACTTTGATTTTATATACATAGAATTGTAGTTAACGCTGTTAGTTCTATTTATTTAAATTATACTAGTTATAAACTATCTATATATGGTGCTCTCACCTTTTATTTGTTTAAAAGGTACTCAAAATTAATATGTTAAAAAAACTTTGCTTATTACTCCATTTTTAAGCTATTGAAAATATTTAGTTTTGTTTTCTACTCAGTGCTATATTTGATACCAGGAAGATAATTAAAGCGTGAATTTGGCACCATTTTCTAAGTTAGTGGTCTGACAACTTGTATGCTATAAATAATGATGCTCTAAATTAATAAAGGACTTACCGTGCAGCCATTTAATATTGAAACAAATAATTTAAATATTCATGGCTTAAAAGTAGGTTCAGGGAACGAAATAGTAATAGCGTTGCATGGGTGGTTAGACAACTGCCATAGCTTTATGCCAATGTTAAACAACGTTAACCCAGAGCACACTTGGTACTGCATTGACTTTGTTGGGCACGGTTTATCGTCTTGGCGAAGTGATGACGCACACTATTATTTTATTGATTATATTGATGATGTGTACCAACTTATAAATGCGCTTGGTGTTAAAAAAATACATTTAGTAGGTCATTCAATGGGGGCTATGGTTGCAGGTCTTTTTGCTAGCTGCTTTAGCGATTATGTAAAGTCTGTTACCTTTATTGAGGGAATTGGTTGTGTTACAACCCCGAGTGAAGGTGTGTGTGAACAGTTAAAAAGTGCAGTACTAAATAGAGCGCGTTTAAAAAATAAAAAGTCGAGAATTTATAAATCGAAAGAACTTATTTATGAAGCACGCGCTCAAACAACCGATTTAAATAGCGAGCTTATTACGCTATTAATGCAGCGAAATATAAAACAGGTTCGAGATGGTTTTGTGCTAACAACAGATCCAAAGCTCAAAAATCACTCAGGTTTTAGGTTTGATGAGGCGCAATGTATTGGTGCAATAAAAGATTTAATTGCACCATGTCAATTAATTTTAGGTAACGAAGGTTATTCGTTTGTAAAACAAAATTTGGCAAAGTATATTAGTTATTACAATAGCTTGAAGGTCATTAATGTAGATGGTGGGCATCATTGCCACATGCAAAGCAGTGAACACTGTTTTGAGCATATTCAAGACTTTATGCTGCAAAATGGTGCATGTTAATTGTAAGTTTGTGTTAAATGTGGGATTATTCCTGCATTAGAGTATTTGCTCAATTGTTAAAGCGCCTTACTTAGATTAAGGTTAATAAAAATATAATTATAAACAGGGGCTAAGAGTGGAAAAAATCTGGCTTAAGCGCTACCCAGAGGGTATGCCTGAAACAATCGATCCTGAGCATTACAACTCGTTACTCGAAGTGTTCGAAAAAAGTTTTAGTGACTACACCGATTTACCTGCATTTACGAATATGGGTAAAACGATGTCTTACGATGAAATAGACACAGCAACAAAAAAAGTTGCTTCCTATATTCAAAATGATTTGGGTCTTAAAAAAGGCGACAAAGTTGCCGTAATGATGCCTAATTTACTACAAACACCAGTCACAATTTTAGGTGTTTTGCGTGCAGGTTGTGTGGTTGTAAATGTTAACCCACTTTACACAGTACGTGAATTAGAGCATCAGCTAAAAGACTCTGACACTACGGCTATTTTCATCCTAGCAAACTTTGCTGACACACTTGAAAAGTCACTTGCTCATACTGATGTTAAACATATCGTGGTTACGCAAGTAGGCGATATGGTTGGCGGGCTTAAAAAGCATGTCGTTAACTTTGTTGTGAAGCACATTAAAAAAATGGTGCCAAAGTTCAACTTGCCTAACACAATTAAATTTTCAGACGTTTTAGCTGCAGATGAAGCTAAATATACGCGCCCTGAAATGAGCTTGTCTGATCTTGCATTTTTACAGTACACCGGCGGCACAACAGGTGTATCTAAAGGGGCAATGCTGAGCCATGGCAACATGGTTGGTAACCTTGAACAAGTTTCAGGTTGTTTAGACAAAGTGTTAAACCGTGGTGAAGAAGTGGTTGTGACTGCTTTACCGCTTTATCATATATTTGCCTTAACAGCTAACTGCCTAACATTTATGAAGTACGGTGGTTTAAATATATTAATTACAAACCCACGAGATATGCCTGGGTTTGTTAAAGAGTTGGGTCAACATAATTTCACAGCTATTACCGGTGTTAATACATTATTTAACGGTTTATTAAACACACCAGGTTTTGCTGAACTTGATTTTAGTCATTTAAAAATGTCTTTAGGCGGCGGTATGGCCGTTCAACGTCCTGTTGCTGAAAAATGGCAAAAAGTGACTGGCTCAAAATTAATGGAAGGTTATGGCCTTACAGAATGTTCTCCTTTAGTTACTATTAGTCCTTTTGATTTGAAAGCATATAATGGCTCTATTGGTTTACCAGCGCCTAACACTGATATTAAATTGGTTTTAGATAACGGCGAAGAAGCCGCTAAAGGTGAACCTGGCGAGCTTTGTGTTAAAGGCCCGCAAGTCATGGTTGGTTATTACAAACGACCAGATGCAACCGCTGAATGTTTAAAAGACGGCTGGTTTGCTACAGGTGATATTGCGACTTATGATGACGAAGGTTTCTTCTTTATTGTAGATCGTAAAAAAGACATGATCATCGTATCTGGCTTTAATGTTTTCCCTAATGAGATTGAAGAAGTAGTGGCTATGCACGAAGGTGTGCTTGAAGTAGCTGCTATCGGTATTCCTCACGATGTAAGTGGTGAACAAGTTAAAGTTTTTGTTGTGAAAAAAGACCCTTCTTTAACTGAAAAAGATATAATAAGTCACTGTCGTGATAATTTAACTAATTACAAGGTCCCCAAGCTGGTAGAGTTTAGGGATGAGTTACCTAAAACTAACGTAGGTAAGATACTCCGAAGAGCCTTGAAAGATTAGCAACCTATAAAAAAGCCGACATATGTCGGCTTTTTTATTGTAGGAGATTAAGTGCAATACCAATTGATCGAAACCCAAAATCAACTGAACACTTTTGTTGAACAAATAAAAAATAAACCTATTTTAGCTATTGATACTGAGTTTATGCGTCGTCGTACTTTGTATCCAGAAGTTGCACTTATCCAAGTTTTTGATGGTGAGCATTTAGCGCTTATTGACCCATTAGCGGAACTTTCACTATTTGATTTTTGGGAAATACTTAAAGATCCTGCAGTTTTAAAAGTACTGCATTCTCCTTCAGAAGATATTGAAGTTTTTCAAAAGTACGCAGGCTTTGTCCCAGCCCCATTATTTGATACACAATTTGCGTTGCAGCTACTCGGTGAAGGTAACTGTATGGGTTTTGCTCTTATGGTAAAAGAACTGCAAGGTATTGAAATAGATAAAAGCGAGTCACGCACTAACTGGCTGCAACGCCCGTTAACTAAAAAACAATTAGACTACGCGGCTGCTGATACTTTTTACTTATTACCGTGTTTTGAGCTGATTATTGATCGCATTAATGCCGCTGGCTTCTTTGACATTGTAATAAACGAAAGTGAATTGATTGCCAAAAAACGTGCATTTCAAACACCTGACGAACTTTTATATAAAGATATTAAAAATGCATGGCAACTTAAACCGCACGAACTGGCGGTGTTAAAAGAGCTTGCTGTATGGCGAAGAAATAAAGCTATCAAGAAAAATTTGGCGCTTAATTTTGTGTTAAAAGAACATAACATGACTGAAATTGCCAAACGTGGTCCTTCAAGTTTAAACGCTCTACGTCAAATTCCAGGTGTTGAAGCTATTGAAGTTAATCGCTCTGGTGTCGATATAATAAAGTGTATTGAAGCTGCCAAAGAAGTTCCAGATGCTCAGCACCCTGATGTACTTAAGCGCTTAATTGATTTTCCTACTTATAAAAAAGTAGCAAAAGATATAAAACAAAAAATCACTAAAGTAGCTAAAGAGCACAATATACCAGAAGACGTTATGGCCTCTAAAAAGCAAGTCAATCAACTGATTAGTTGGAATTGGAAGCTAACTAATGAGCAAAAACAGAGTCATATAAAGCCTGACTTACTGAGCTCTTGGCGATATACCTACGTTAAAGACGCTTTAAAAGAATGGGATACTTAAGACTAGATATTTAGAAAGTTATTGCGAAAATAAAGAGGGCGCTTATAAAGCGCCCTTTCTTCAATTACTTCTTTTCTTCATCAGGTAGCGTAACGTTTAGCTCAAGTACGGCTAAATCGTCTTCGTTCTGATCAAACTGAACCTGAACTGCATCGGTACTTACGTTCACGTATTTACGGATCACATCTAAAATGTCTTGTTTTAATTGTGGTAAGTAATCCGGCGTTCCTCGTTGAGAACGCTCGTGCGCGACAATGATCTGCAATCGCTCTTTTGCTAGTGACGCACTGTTTTTCTTTTCTGAGCGGAAGTAGTCAAGTAAAGACACGTTAACCTCCAAAAATCCGTTTAAATAAGCCTTTTTTCTCAACGTCTAAGAAGCGAAAATCGACGGTTTCACCTAGTAAGCGGTTAATTGCATCAGAATAAGCTTGGCCTGCATCAGATTCTGTATCCAATATAACAGGTTGGCCTGAGTTTGAAGCACTTAATACCGCTTGCGATTCAGGAATAACACCTAATAGTGGGATTGACAGAATATCTTGCACATCTTCTACCGATAGCATTTCACCTTTTTCAACACGACTAGGATTATAGCGTGTTAATAGTAAGTGTTCTTTAATGTTTTCTAGGCCTTCTTCAGCACGTTTTGATTTGCTGTGTAAAATACCTAAGATACGATCTGAATCTCGAACTGACGACACTTCTGGATTTGTTGTCACGATTGCTTCGTCAGCAAAGTACATTGCCATCATAGCGCCAGCTTCAATGCCTGCTGGTGAATCACACACAATGTAATCAAAGTCTTCTTTTAATTCGTTTAATACGCGTTCAACACCTTCACGAGTTAATGCGTCTTTATCACGAGTTTGTGAAGCGGGTAGTAAAAATAATTTATCTACACGTTTATCTTTAATAAGCGCCTGGTTAAGGTTTGCCTCACCATTAATTACGTTTACAAAGTCATAAACAACACGGCGTTCACAACCCATAATTAAATCTAAGTTACGTAAACCAATATCAAAGTCGATAATAACTGTTTTATAGCCTTTTAACGCTAAGCCTGTGCCAATTGCAGCACTTGATGTTGTTTTACCAACACCGCCTTTACCTGAGGTAACGACAATTACTTTTGCCATGAGATTTATCCTTTAACCAAAGCTGAAATTTCTAATGATTCGTCTTTTTGTTGTATTTGCACTGCATTTCCCCAATGTTCACCTTGTAGTGAATCACTGATCCAGTAGTTACCATCTATTGAAACCAGCTCGGCCTCAAGTTTTTGGCAAAAAATGTGTGCTTCTTTAAAACCTTTTGCGCCTGCAATAGCGCGACCGCGTAGCGTGCCATAAATATGCACATTTCCATCGGCAATAACTTCAGCACCATGACTAACCGCGCCAAGTACTATCAAATCTCTATCTTTTGCATACACTTGTTGTCCAGAGCGAACTGTACCGCTAATAATTTGCGCTGGTAAATGCACTGTTTTTTCTACAATCGACGTATTAGCCTCTTGTTTAACAGGTTCGCTCTTGACGTCTTGTGAATAATTCAAAACAGATAAGCCAGCAGCTTTAGCTTGTGTATGTTGCTCATCTGAGCCATTACATACACCAACAGCGTTAAAGCTCATACGCTCGATTAATGACTTTAAGTGTACAAAATCAAGTGAACTGTTTTTAATTTCAATTAAATTAACAACAATAGGAGCACCCTCAAAAAACTTAGGGGCCTGGGCTATTTTTATATATAGTTGTTCTGCTAAAAGGTTTATATCAGTACTATAAAGATGTAAAACTGATAACGTAAAAAGATTCCCTTTTAACTCAAAAATTTGGTCCGACATACACGCTCAATTGAATTGTCTGATTAGAAATTAATTTTAGATAAACGTAGGCTGAATAGGGCCTTTATTGAAATTTCTAATCTAATTTTTCTAACTTATTATTACTCTCATGTTATAGTGTGCGGCATTGTTAAGCAAGAATTTATAGGGTCATAATGCTCACTGCAGTATATAAAAGTAAGAAAAAAGCGGATACGTTCTTATTTGTTGAAAAAAGAGATGATTTTGACAAAGTTCCGGAACCTTTAATGGCTATGTTTGGTCAACCTCTTTATGTGATGATCATCAACTTAGCAAAACGTGAGCATTTAGGTGGGTCTGATTTAGAAGCAGTAAAAGGTGCACTAAGTGATCAGGGTTATTATTTACAACTTCCTCCACCGGAACAAAATTTGCTAAGTCAGTTACGAAAAGAAAATGGAGTTGATAGTGATTAAAAAACTTATCGTTATATTATGTGGTGTATGTTTAAGCTCATCTGTGATGGCAAAAACACAGGCCGAATTTCAAGATTATTTAGCAAATTTAAAGCAAGAAGCCATCTCAAAAGGTTACGAAGCCAAACTTATTGATGATGCTTTTGCAACAGCAACATATAAAGAAAAAGTGGTTTCGGCTGATAAAAACCAGCCAGAAGTAAAAGAAACCCTCGAAACGTATTTACCAAAACGTGTACCACAGTGGAAAATAGACCGCGCACGCAAGCTTTATGCAGAAAACAAAGATGTACTTGAAAAAGTAGCGAAAGAGTTTGGCGTACAAGCACGCTTTATAGTGGCCTTGTGGGGACTTGAAAGTAATTTTGGCGCCATTCAAGGTGGCCATAATGTTATCGCATCGTTAGTAACGCTTGCTTTTGATGGACGCCGAGAAGCGCTTTATAAGCGCCAACTTTGGGCTGCACTCGACATTTTAAAATCGGGCCATATCACGCTTGATAAATTTAAAGGCTCATGGGCAGGCGCAATGGGGCAAACGCAATTTATGCCAACTTCATTTAATGCTTACGCGGTTGATTACAATAATGATGGCCGTAAAGATATTTGGACCACAAAGGAAGATGCTTTTGCTTCAATTGCTAACTATTTAAAGCAAGAAGGCTGGAACGACTCTCTTACGTGGGGTCGCCAAGTACAGTTACCTGAAAACTTTGATAGTAAATACGTTTTAGTGCGTGGTACAAAAACGCGCAAGCAGTGGCTAGAATATTGGAATGATTCTGAGCGCTCATTAGCTGATTGGCAAGCACTGGGTGTTCGTAAAGCTGATGGCTCTGATTTACCTAATGTAGACGTACGTGCTGCGCTGGTTATGCCTGATGATATAAATGGCCGTATGTACTTAGCGTACGATAACTACAAAGTGTTTATGCATTGGAATCGCTCGTATTACTTTGCTACTAGCGTAGGTTACTTGTCGGATAGAATTGGTTATCCAAAAATCTAATTATTAAAATATACATATAAATAAAGCCGCAATTGCGGCTTTATTCTTTTTTGAATATCTTATCTTTTAAGTCAATAACTTTACCAATTCCAGAACCTAGCTTCATCAGCTTATTAAGTTGCTCTGGCGTTAAACGTTGCAGCTCTGATGACCATTTAGTGACAGTTTCAAGTAGGTTGTGAATTTCCCCCATTTGTTTTTGTGCATAAAGCTCATCGTCGTTACTGGCTTCGTCTAATAAGTTATCGCGTAGTAATGTTAAGGTGGGCTCAATTTCGCGCTTTTTACGTTCTTCAAATACGCGATTTGCCATATCCCAAATATCGCCAGCAGGGGCGTAGTACTCTTTTCGATCGCCAGGAATATGCTGCACTTTAATTAATTGCCACGATTGCAACTCTTTAATACCCATGCTTACATTACCGCGAGAAATACTAAGCGCATCTGCAATCTCATTGGCTGTCATTGGATTTTTAGTAATAATCAGCAAACCACACATTTGCCCAATCGTACGATTGAATCCCCAGCGGCTGCCCATCTCACCACAATGCATTACAAAGGCAAAATTCTTTTCGGATAAACTCATAGCTTAGTAACTTTCAGTAATTTCAGAAAGTAAATGCTAGCACGCTCATTTTGGATAGCAAGTTCTTAGCCATTTTATAAATTGATTTTAACGACTAAAGTATGATTTAGATTAATATTTATACATCTATATTGGGATATGTTGTACACAACAATACGTAAATAAATCCTTATTTTTAATTTTTTTCACATACGATGGAATGACTATGAAAGCTGCAATTAATAATGAATACAAAGGTAAATTACAAATAACAGATCTGCCAATTCCTGAGGTTGGAATAAACGACGTTTTAGTAAAAATAGCCGCTTGTGGCGTTTGCCACACCGATTTACATGCCTGTCATGGTGATTGGCCGGTAAAGCCAAAAATGCCATTAGTTCCAGGGCATGAAGGAGTTGGTGTTATTGATAAAGTTGGAAGCAACATTAAGCACTTAGAAGTTGGCGATAGAGTGGGTATTCCTTGGCTCTATAGTGCATGTGGGCACTGTGAGTTTTGCCTAGATGGCAAAGAAACACTGTGTTTATCGCAGCATAATACTGGCTATTCTATTGATGGTAGCTATGCAGAATATTGTTTGGCTCACGGTGATTATGTTGTAAAAATACCTGAGGGATTAGGCTTTTCTGAAGCTGCTCCATTATTTTGTGCAGGTGTTACAACCTATAAAGCATTGAAAGTATCCGGTGCTAAACCTGGGCAGTGGGTTGCTATTGTTGGTGTAGGCGGGCTTGGTCATTTAGCAGTACAGTACGCTAAAGCAATGGGTTTTAATGTAATAGCTGTTGATACAGGTAAAGAAAAACTCGCGCTTGCTAAAGAGCTTGGCGCAGATATAACACTCGACTTTAAAGAAGTTGTTCCTAGCGAAGCTATTTTTGAACAAGTAGGTGGCGCGCATGGCGTTGTGTGTACTGCGGTATCTAAAGCTGGGTTTGAACAAGCTTATAAAAGTGTACGCCGTGGCGGTAAATGTGTATTAGTGGGATTACCTCCAGAGGATATGCCGCTTCCTATTTTTGATACTGTGCTTAATGGCGTGTCAGTAGTGGGCTCTATTGTTGGTACACGTAAAGATTTGCAAGAATGCTTGGAATTTGCAGCGCAAGGTAAAGTAAAAGCGATTATTGAAGAAAAACGCTTAGAGGACATTAACGAGATTTTTGATGATATGCTCAAAGGTGAAATTAACGGTCGCATAGTGGTTACTATTTAATTTAGATTAAGCGTTTATAAAACACAAAAAAGCACGGCTTCTAAATTAGAAAACCGTGCTTTTTAAGTATTTAACTAACCTGAGCTCTGCTTGAGATAGATTTATTA
>NZ_WTKT01000011.1:0-154304 GCF_011378685.1 Pseudoalteromonas sp. C8 | reverse complement strand
TTCAAACTTTTCTTTTGCCATCTTAAAAAATTCCTAATAAAGAAATTAAAGCCTGACTCACTATTGAGCCAGACAAGCTAAAATTATATAACAGCGCGAGCTGAAATTATTGTATCTGCAACGTTTTTAGAGGCTTCAGCGTACTTCACAAACTCCATAGAGTATGAGGCACGGCCCTGTGTTGCAGATCGTAAAGCAGTCGCATAACCAAACATTTCAGAAAGAGGAACCTGCGCATTAATTTGCTTAAGTCCACCTAATGCATCTTCCATGCCTTCGATTATGCCGCGGCGACGGTTTAAGTCGCCAACTACATCACCCATATTTGAATCAGGAGTGAGTACTTCAACCTTCATTACTGGCTCTAGTAGTACAGGGTTAGCTTTAAGCGCCCCATCTCTCATTGCCAGTGAACCTGCTATTTTAAATGCCATTTCATTCGAATCTACATCATGGAATGAACCATCATATAAAGTCGCTTTAACGCCAAGTAATGGGTAGCCTGCCAGTACACCTTGAGACATTTGCTCTTGGATACCTTTGTCTACCGCAGGGACGAACTCTTTAGGAACAGAACCACCTACGGTTTCGTTAACGAACTCGTAAATTGGTGACTCATCATCCGTAATATCCATCGGTTCAAGTTTAATCCAAACGTGACCATATTGACCACGACCACCTGACTGACGTATAAACTTCCCTTCAACCTTAACAGTTGAACGAATAGCTTCTCGGTATGAGACCTGCGGCTTACCAACGTTACATTCAACACTGAATTCACGTTTCATACGGTCGACGATGATATCTAGGTGAAGTTCACCCATGCCAGAGATTATAACCTGGCCTGATTCTTCGTCAGTTTGTACTCGAAAAGAAGGGTCTTCAGCAGCTAGTTTACCCAGCGCGATACCCATCTTATCTTGGTCAGCTATAGTGCGAGGCTCAACCGCAATAGAGATTACTGGTTCAGGGAATTCCATACGCTCAAGCGTAATAATAGAATTCGGATCACACAGTGTTTCACCTGTTGTTACGTCTTTAAGACCAATAGCTGCCGCGATGTCGCCTGCGAAAACTTCTTTGATCTCTTCACGAGAGTTTGAATGCATCTGTACGATACGGCCAAGTCGCTCACGCTTACTTTTTACTGGATTATATACCGTGTCACCCTGTTTAACAGTACCAGAGTAAACACGGAAAAAGGTCAAGGTTCCAACAAACGGGTCTGTTGCAATCTTAAAAGCGAGTGCAGCAAACGGCGCTTTATCATTAGCTGGACGTTCTTCCTCAGTACCATTTTCTAGGATACCTTGGATTTGTTTCACTTGCTCTGGTGAAGGCATATATTCAACAACGCAATCAAGCACAGCTTGAACACCTTTGTTTTTAAATGCGCTACCACAAGTAACTGGAACAATCTCATTAGCTAATGTTCGTTGGCGTAAAGCATTTTTAATTTCTGCTTCACTTAACTCTTCACCTTCTAAGTATTTATCCATTAGTTCTTCTGTTGCTTCAGCAGCGCTTTCAACTAAGTGAGAGCGCCATTCTTCAGCCAATTCCAGAAGTTCTGCCGGTATTGCCTCATAAGAGAAAGTCATACCCTGGTCCGCTTCGTTCCAGTTAATCACTTTCATTTTTATAAGATCAATAACACCTTTAAAGTCGTCCTCAGCGCCTACAGGCAACTGAATTGGAACAGGCGTTGCTCCAAGACGAGATTTCACCTGGCTAACCACAGCTAAGAAGTCAGCGCCCGTGCGATCCATTTTATTTACGAAGATCATTCTCGGAACTTCGTATTTGTTCGCTTGACGCCAAACTGTCTCAGTTTGCGGCTGTACACCAGATGAAGCACAAAGAACAACTACCGCACCATCTAATACGCGTAAAGAACGCTCTACTTCGATAGTGAAATCTACGTGTCCTGGAGTATCAATAATATTGATACGATGGGCGTCAAATTGAGCGTCCATCCCTTTCCAAAAACACGTTGTTGCAGCAGAAGTGATTGTGATTCCACGCTCTTGTTCCTGCTCCATCCAATCCATAGTTGCAGCGCCATCATGTACTTCACCGATCTTATGAGAAAGACCCGTGTAGAACAGAACACGTTCTGTTGTGGTGGTTTTGCCTGCATCTACGTGAGCGACAATACCTATATTACGATAGCGCTCAAGTGGAGTTGTACGTGCCATATGATCCTCTTAAAGGTTAAAGACAGATTACCAACGGTAATGAGCGAATGCTTTATTCGCTTCAGCCATACGGTGAACGTCTTCACGTTTCTTAACCGCAGTGCCTTTATTATCAGAAGCGTCAACGATTTCTTGAGCTAAACGTAAGCCCATAGATTTTTCGCCACGCTTACGTGCAGCGTCTACTAACCAACGCATACCTAATGCGTTACGACGAACTGGACGTACTTCAACTGGTACTTGATAAGTTGAACCACCAACACGGCGAGATTTAACTTCTACCTGTGGGCGGATGTTATCAAGTGCAGTTTCAAAGATTTCTAGGTGCGACTTGCCTGATTTCTCAGCAGCCACGTCTAGCGCACCATAAACAATTTTTTCAGCAGTAGATTTCTTGCCGTCTAACATCACGATGTTAACGAATTTAGCAAGAAGTTCCGATCCGAACTTAGGATCTGGAAGAATTTTACGTTGACCGATTACGCGTCTTCTAGGCATTTTGTATCTCCGGTTTATTCAGGTTTGCTCTTTCGAGTCAATCACCCAAAACAATAATTATATATATTTAGTGCTTGGCCTTACTAACGGAATACAATTAGCCTTTAGGGCGTTTTGTACCGTATTTAGAACGAGCTTGACGACGATCGCTAACGCCTGCACAGTCAAGTGCACCACGAACAGTGTGAAAACGCACACCTGGTAAATCTTTAACACGACCACCACGGATTAGGATTACACTATGCTCTTGAAGGTTATGACCTTCACCGCCAATGTATGAAGTTACTTCGAAACCGTTAGTTAAACGTACACGTGCTACTTTACGTAACGCCGAGTTTGGTTTCTTAGGTGTAGTTGTATATACGCGAGTACATACACCGCGCTTTTGCGGACACGCTTTTAGTGCAGCTGAGTTACTTTTCGTAACCTTGCTACGGCGTGGCTTACGCACTAGCTGGTTAATAGTTGCCATTTAAATAGCTCCTGAAATTAAAATTACTACTGAAAAAAATAAAAAATCCGCCCTTTATTTACGAGCCTGCATTAAGCACACAAGTAAATGGGTGGCGGAATTTTAATGAGCAAAGTTTAACCTGTCAACCTAAACTAACCGCAAGACAGCATATAACTGCCTTGCGATTACTTAATCTATTGATTAAGAACAGTTTATTGATTTCCAGACAAATCAGCATTTAGAGCGTCTGTAAGTGCTTGAGTTGCCTCTTCTGCACTTACTGTTTGCTCTTCTACTACTACTTTGCTTTGTTTACGGCGAGCCATACGTTCTTGATGATACGCAAAACCGGTACCGGCTGGGATCAAACGACCCACAATTACGTTTTCTTTAAGACCGCGAAGCTCATCGCTCTTACCATTCACTGCCGCATCTGTAAGAACACGTGTTGTCTCTTGGAAAGACGCTGCAGAGATGAAAGATTCTGTTGCTAGTGATGCTTTTGTGATACCCATTAACTGGATTTCAAACTTAGCTGGTATCTTACCTTGTTTTTCAAGGTCACGGTTTGCGATATTAACGCGCGCCACTTCGATTTGTTCACCGGCTAAGAAGTCAGTATCACCGCCGTGCATAATGGTACATTTACGTAACATTTGACGGATAATTGTTTCAATGTGCTTGTCATTGATCTTAACGCCTTG
The DNA here is from genome assembly GCF_011378685.1 of Pseudoalteromonas sp. C8. Classification (NCBI taxonomy): domain Bacteria; kingdom Pseudomonadati; phylum Pseudomonadota; class Gammaproteobacteria; order Alteromonadales; family Pseudoalteromonadaceae; genus Pseudoalteromonas; species Pseudoalteromonas sp. C8. The sequence goes on along the minus strand of NZ_WTKT01000011.1, from coordinate 150,450 downwards.
CAAACGGTAAACCTCTTGCACTTCGTTAACGATATAGTTAGCAACATGAGTCACACCACGTAGGCGCAAGATGTCATGCGGTGATTCAGGACCATCGGCGATAACTTCACCTTTAGACACTTGCTCACCTTCAAACACGTTAAGTTGACGCCATTTAGGAATCATCTCTTCGTAATGATCACCTTCAGCTGGAGTAATAACTAAACGTTTCTTACCTTTAGTCTCTTTACCGAAGCTAATTGTACCAGTTACTTCAGCTAATATAGCTGGTTCTTTTGGCTTACGAGCTTCAAATAAGTCGGCTACGCGTGGTAGACCACCCGTGATATCACGAGTTTTCGAACCTTCTTGCGGAATACGTGCTAACACGTCACCTGGGTTTGCTGTAACGCCGTCAATAACTTCAATCGTCGTGAATGAAGGAAGACGTGTTTCTTGCAGACCGCGCTCTTCACTTTCGATGATAAGCTTTGGTTCTTTCGTATTTACTTTAGCAAGATCTTTTACAACTACACGGGTTAAACCAGTTAGCTCATCAGTCTGTGCTTCAGTATTTGAATCATCGATATCGCTGAACGATACTTTTGATTTATGCTCAAGAACGATTGGGTGACTATGCGGGTCCCAAGTAGCAACGATATCGTTACCTAAAACTTCAGCATTGTCTTGCACTGTTAATACCGCACCGTAAGGTACTTTATAACGCTCTTTCTCACGACCATGACTATCAATGATAGTAATTTCCGTAGAACGAGAGGTAATAACAATCTTACCGTCTGTGTTTAATACGTACTTAGAGTTATGAAGTTTTAATGTACCGTTAGTTTTAACTTGTACATTATTTTCTGCAGACGCTCTAGATGCCGCACCACCGATGTGGAAGGTACGCATTGTTAACTGTGTACCCGGCTCACCGATTGACTGTGCCGCGATAACACCCACTGATTCACCAGCGTTGATGATATGACCACGTGCTAGGTCACGACCGTAACAGTTAGCACAAACACCAAAGTCATTATCACAAGTGATAACAGAACGTACACGAACTTCATCTACTGAATGCTCTTCTAAAAGATCACACAGTTTTTCGTCTAGCATGATATTACGTTCAACAAGCACTGTATTAGTACCTGGAATCACAATATCTTCAGCAACAACACGACCTAGAACACGTTCACGAAGTGCTTCTACAACATCACCACCTTCAATAAGCGGTTTCATTGTTAAGCCATCTTCTGTGCCACAGTCATCTTCATTGATTACCAAATCTTGTGCAACGTCTACTAGACGACGCGTTAGGTAACCCGAGTTTGCTGTTTTAAGTGCTGTATCGGCAAGACCTTTACGCGCACCATGCGTTGAGATGAAGTACTGAAGTACGTTTAGACCTTCACGGAAGTTAGCTGTGATTGGAGTCTCGATGATTGAACCATCTGGACGTGCCATTAGACCACGCATACCCGCCAACTGACGAATCTGTGCAGCACTACCACGAGCACCTGAGTCGGCCATCATAAACACTGAGTTAAATGACGGTTGCTCTACTTCTTCACCTTGTGCATTGATAACTGTGTCTTTCGACAAGTTAGACATCATCTCACGTGATAAGTTTTCGTTTACACGTGACCAGATATCGATAACTTTGTTGTACTTTTCACCAGCCGTTACAAGACCTGATTGGAATTGTTGGTTGATTTCAGTAACTTCAGCTTCAGCTGATTCAATTATCTGTGCTTTAACCGGTGGGATAACTAAGTCATCAATACCGATAGAAACACCTGACTTCATTGCATAATGGAAACCGGTGTACATAACTTGGTCAGCAAAGATAACTGTATCTTTAAGACCTAGACGACGGTAACACTCATTCAATAAGCCAGAAATCTGCTTTTTACCTAGCGGCTGGTTGATTGACGCAAACGGCATGCCTTTAGGTAAAATTAGAGACAGAATCGCACGACCAACAGTTGTATCGATAACAGTAATAGTATCTTCTACTACGCCGTCTTCGTTTTTAACTGATTGGCTAATACGTACTTTCACAATTGCGTGAAGGTCTGCATTGCCACTGCGGTATGCTTTTTCTGCTTCTTTTGGATCTTTAAATATCGCGCCTTCGCCTTTAGCGTTAATGCGGTCACGAGTCATGTAATAAAGACCCAATACAACATCCTGTGAAGGAACGATGATTGGCTCACCATTCGCAGGAGATAGAATGTTGTTTGTTGACATCATCAATGCACGAGCTTCAAGCTGCGCTTCGATTGTTAACGGTACGTGTACCGCCATTTGGTCACCATCGAAATCGGCGTTGTAAGCCGCACATACTAATGGATGCAAATGAATCGCTTTACCTTCGATAAGCACAGGCTCAAACGCTTGGATACCCAAACGGTGAAGTGTTGGTGCACGGTTAAGTAATACTGGATGTTCACGAATTACTTCGTCAAGTACATCCCATACTTCCGGAACTTCACGTTCAACCATCTTCTTAGCAGCTTTGATTGTCGTAGCCATGCCGCGACGTTCTAATTTGCCATAGATGAATGGTTTGAATAGCTCTAGTGCCATCTTCTTAGGAAGACCACATTGGTGAAGCTTAAGTGTAGGACCAACTGTGATTACAGAACGGCCTGAATAATCTACACGCTTACCAAGTAAGTTCTGACGGAAACGACCTTGCTTACCCTTGATCATATCAGCAAGAGATTTAAGAGGACGTTTGTTAGAACCTGTAATTGCACGACCACGACGACCGTTATCAAGTAGCGCATCTACCGCTTCTTGTAACATACGTTTTTCGTTACGTACAATAATGTCTGGTGCTGCTAAATCTAGTAGACGCTTAAGACGGTTATTACGGTTAATAACACGACGGTAAAGGTCATTTAGATCAGATGTCGCAAAACGACCACCGTCTAATGGTACTAATGGGCGTAGATCAGGTGGCAATACTGGAAGTACTGTCATGATCATCCACTCAGGGTTATTACCTGATTGGTGGAACGATTCCATTAACTTAAGACGTTTAGTGATTTTTTTACGCTTAGTTTCAGAGTTAATTGTTGGTAACTCTTCACGCATCTCAGCAATTAATTGAGCAAGATCAAGTTCACGAAGCAAGTCTAAAACTGCTTCAGCACCCATCTTAGCTTCAAACTCATCACCGTGCTCTTCTAGTGAATCTAAGTATTCTTCTTCACCTAATAACTGACCACGCTCAAGCGTTGTCATACCAGGTTCAGTTACTACGAATGATTCGAAGTAAAGAACACGTTCAATATCACGAAGCGTCATATCTAGCATTAAGCCAATACGTGACGGTAATGATTTTAAAAACCATATATGTGCAACTGGGCTCGCAAGGTCGATATGACCCATACGATCGCGTCGCACTTTAGTGAGTGTTACTTCAACGCCACACTTTTCACAGATCACACCACGGTGTTTAAGGCGTTTATATTTACCACATAAACACTCATAATCTTTCACTGGGCCGAAAATACGGGCACAGAATAAGCCATCGCGCTCAGGCTTGAAAGTACGGTAGTTAATAGTCTCAGGTTTCTTTACTTCACCGTATGACCATGAACGAACCATGTCTGGTGAAGCAAGACCAATGCGAATTGCATCGAATTCTTCGGTCTTATTTTGTTGCTTCAGAAACTTAAGTAAGTCTTTCACCTTAGCTCTCCTGTCGGAGTTAATCTTGAGGACGGATAATCTCGTCCCTACATTCTATTCAGCCGTAACAGATGCTGCAGCGTTAACTGCAGCATCTAATTGGCTTAATTTTCTTCCAACTCGATGTTGATACCCAGTGAGCGGATTTCTTTCAACAATACGTTGAACGATTCTGGCATACCTGGTTCCATTTTATGGTTACCATCAACGATGTTTTTATACATCTTAGTACGACCGTTCACGTCATCCGATTTCACTGTTAGCATTTCTTGTAGAGTGTAAGCAGCACCATAAGCTTCAAGTGCCCATACTTCCATCTCACCAAAACGCTGGCCACCGAACTGTGCTTTACCACCCAGCGGCTGCTGAGTAACAAGGCTGTAAGAACCAGTAGAACGTGCGTGCATCTTATCGTCAACCAAGTGGTTAAGTTTAAGCATGTACATGTAACCAACAGTTACTTGACGTTCAAACTGATCGCCAGTACGGCCATCATAAAGTGTAACCTGACCACTACGAGGATAGCCCGCAAGCTCAAGCATGTCTTTGATTTCGCTTTCTTTCGCGCCATCAAATGCAGGAGTAGCTATTGGTAAACCACCTTTTAAGTTTTCAGCTAGACGACGAATTTCGTCATCAGTGAAGCTAGCAATATCTACAACTTGGCGAGATTCGCCAATTTCGTATGCTTGCTTGATGAAGTCACGTAGCTCATGAAGCTCACGTTGCTCTTTCATCATCTCTTCAATACGTTCACCGATACCACGTGCAGCAAGACCCATATGTGTTTCAAGGATCTGACCGATGTTCATACGTGATGGTACACCTAGTGGATTCAATACGATATCTACCGTACGACCTTTGTCATCGTAAGGCATATCTTCTACTGGTACGATAGTCGAGATAACACCTTTGTTACCATGACGACCCGCCATTTTATCACCCGGTTGGATACGACGTTTAACAGCTAGGTATACTTTAACAATCTTAAGTACGCCTGGTGCTAAGTCATCACCTTGGGTAATTTTACGACGTTTGTTTTCAAACTTCTTATCGTATTCAGCTTTAAGTTCATCGTACTGTGCAGCTAGTTGCTCAAGCTCAGCTTGCTTGTCTTCTTCAGCAAGGCTTTGCGTAAGTACTTTTTCAGCATTTAGAGATGCAAGTTTATCTTCATCAAAACCAGCAGCTATAAGTAGCTTACGTGCACGGTCTAAAACGCCAGCTTCTAAAATACGGAACTCTTCGTTGAAGTCTTTCTTCGCTTCGCGAAGCTGCATGTCTTCAACTTCTAACGCGCGTTTATCTTTTTCAACACCATCACGGGTGAAAACTTGCACGTCAATTACAGTACCAGTTACAGAATTTGGTACACGTAAAGAGCTGTCTTTAACGTCAGACGCTTTTTCGCCGAAGATAGCACGCAGTAGCTTCTCTTCAGGTGTAAGCTGTGTCTCGCCTTTAGGAGTCACTTTACCTACTAGGATATCGCCGCCTTTAACTTCAGCACCAATATATACAACGCCTGATTCATCAAGCTTGCCTAGCGCAGACTCACCCACATTCGGGATATCTGCAGTGATCTCTTCTGGACCTAATTTAGTATCACGGGCAACACACTGTAGTTCTTGAATATGGATAGTCGTTAGACGATCTTCTTCAACTACGCGCTCTGATAACAAGATTGAATCTTCGAAGTTATAACCGTTCCATGGCATGAATGCCACGCGAAGGTTTTGACCAAGGGCTAAGTCACCTAAGTCAGTCGAAGGACCATCTGCTAACACGTCACCACGAGTAACCGGTTCGCCAACCATACAAGTTGGTTTTTGGTTAATACATGTATTTTGGTTTGAACGTGTGTATTTGGTTAAGTTGTAGATGTCGATGCCCGCTTCACCAGGAATGCGTTCTTCTTCATGTACATTTACAACGATGCGACTTGCGTCAGCATACATTACTTCACCACCACGTTTAGCAACGATAGTTACACCAGAATCTTTCGCTAGTGTTAACTCAATACCAGTACCTACTAACGGCTTATCCGCTTTCAATGTTGGTACTGCTTGACGTTGCATGTTTGAACCCATCAATGCACGGTTAGCATCATCGTGTTCTAAGAACGGGATAAGTGCTGCCGCTACAGAAATCACCTGTTGTGGTGATACATCCATATACTGCTGGTCCATGCGACCCATAAAGGTAGATTCACCTTTGTGACGACATGGGATAAGTTCATCAACAAACTCATTGGTTTCAGTTAAGTTTGAGTTCGCCTGTGCGATAACAAACTGACCTTCTTCAATGGCTGATAAATAATCAACTTCATCAGTTACAACACCGTCTACCACTTTGCGGTAAGGTGTTTCTAAGAAACCGTAGTCATTTGTACGTGCGTACGTAGACAACGAGTTAATTAGACCGATATTTGGACCCTCAGGAGTCTCGATTGGACATACGCGACCATAGTGAGTTACGTGAACGTCACGTACTTCAAAGCCTGCGCGTTCACGAGTTAGACCGCCCGGACCTAATGCAGAGATACGACGTTTATGCGTAACTTCTGATAGTGGGTTATTTTGGTCCATAAACTGTGATAACTGAGACGAGCCGAAGAACTCTTTAACAGCTGCCGAAATAGGCTTAGCGTTAATAAGATCTTGTGGCATTATCGCGTCAAGGTCACCTAAGCTTAAACGCTCACGTACAGCACGTTCAACACGTACTAGACCAACACGGAATTGGTTCTCAGCCATTTCGCCAACACTACGTATACGACGGTTGCCTAAGTGATCGATATCATCAACATCGCCTTGACCGTTACGAATAGCAATTAATACTTTCATAACAGACACGATGTCTTCTTTGCTTAATGTGCCAGGGCCTGTGTCTGTATCGTAACCAACACGGCTATTGAACTTCATACGACCTACAGTAGATAAGTCATAACGCTCTTCAGAGAAGAACAAGTTCTGGAATAAGGCTTCAGCCGCGTCTTTCGTCGGTGGCTCGCCTGGGCGCATCATGCGGTAAATTTCTACTAGTGCTTCTAAACGGCTGCTTGCAGAGTCAATGTTTAATGTATTTGACATGTAAGCACCGCTGTCCACTTCATTGATATATAACGTATCAATTTTAGTGTAACCGGCTTTAACCAATTCAGCCATTAGCTCTAGAGTTAGCTCGTCATTTGCATTTGCAATAACTTCACCAGTTGACTCATCAACATAGTTTTTAGCTACAATACGGCCAATGATGTACTCATGTGGTACTTCTAATTGCTTAATGCCTTTCTTTTCGATGCTCTTGATGTGGCGAGCCGTAACACGACGACCGCTTTCAACAAATACTTCACCGTCTTCGCTCTTGATATCAAAAGCGGCAGTTTCACCACGTAAACGCGAAGGTACAAGTTCCATAAGAACTTTACCATTCGTTACTTCAAACGTAGTGTTATCGAAGAACATATCTAGGATTTGTTCGCTAGAATACTCTAGTGCACGTAGGATGATAGACGCCGGTAATTTACGACGACGGTCAATACGTACATATAAGTTATCTTTTGCATCAAATTCGAAGTCTAACCATGAACCACGGTAAGGTATAACGCGTGCGTTATATAATACTTTACCCGATGAATGGGTTTTACCGCGGTCGTTATCAAAGAATACACCAGGGCTACGGTGTAGCTGAGAAACGATAACACGCTCTGTACCATTGATTACAAAAGTACCGGTATCTGTCATGAGCGGAATTTCGCCCATGTAAACTTCTTGCTCTTTAATGTCTTTAACTGTGCCTGGTGCTTCTTTGTCCATAACAACAAGACGCAGTTTCACGCGAAGTGGAGCAGAATAAGTCACACCGCGAATTTGACATTCTTTTACATCGAAAACTGGCTCACCAATACGGTAACTTACGTATTGAAGCTCAGAATTTCCCGAGTAGCTTTTAATAGGGAACACAGAACGGAAGGCAGCTTCCAAACCATGATCGCCATCAGCGTCCGGCACTAAGAATTTTTTAAACGATTCTAACTGTGTAGACAGTAAAAAAGGTATATCCAAAACTTGTGGACGTTTACCAAAATCCTTACGGATACGTTTCTTTTCAGAATAAGAGTAAGCCATGGGGTTCCTCAGCTTGCTGATCTTTGACCCGACCTGTTCTTGTAAGAACAGACTTAACTGGCAGCTATGCCAAGATTTTACAACATTTAACTGTTGTTCTAATTAGATCCCACTTTAACACTAGCAAACTATAAAGCGTTGAAAGTAAAGAAAAAACCAGATTTTATTTGAACTAAAAGAGTGCATCACTCTATAGCGCAAAAAGGCCGGTGATTAAATAATCACCAGCCCTTGCCTGATTTCTCAGGCAGCGAACTTAGCAAAAGCTAAATTACTTAACCTCAACTTCAGCACCAGCTTCAGTAAGATCTTTTGCAAGTGCTTCAGCTTCTTCTTTAGATACACCTTCTTTAACAGGTGTAGGAGCAGCTTCAACAAGAGCTTTCGCTTCTTTAAGGCCAAGGCCAGTTGCGCTACGAACAGCTTTGATTGCAGAAACCTTGTTAGCGCCAGCGCCAGTAAGGATTACGTCAAATTCTGTTTTCTCTTCAGCAGCTTCAGCAGCTGGACCAGCTACCATTGCAGCTGCAGCAGTTACGCCGAATTTTTCTTCCATTGCTTCGATAAGAGCAACAACGTCCATTACTGACATTTCAGCAATTGCGTCAAGGATTTGGTCTTTAGATACAGACATTACAAATTTCCTAATAATTAACGGACATTACGTCCAAATAAATTTTACACCGAAAGTGAGATTAAACAGCTTAAAATTAAGCAGCTTGCTCTTCTTTCTGTACACGTACTGCTTCAATTGTTTTACACAATTTGCCAGCAGACGCTTCTTTCATAGCACTCATTAAGCGTGCAACAGCTTCGTCGTATGTAGGTAATGTAGCAAGCATTGCTGCATCAACAACATTTCCTTCAAAAGCGGCCGTTTTAAGCTCGAATTTCTCATTCTTTTTCGCGAAATCTGAAAAGATACGCGCAGCAGCACCTGGGTGCTCTGATGAGAAAGCGATTAAGCTTGGACCAACAAATGAATCAGAAAGACACTCAAAATCTGTTCCTTCAAGAGCACGTTTTGCTAAAGTGTTACGGACAACTTTCATCCAAACACCATTTGCACGAGCTTCTTTACGAAGGGCAGTGATTGCGCCAACTGTTACACCACGAGAATCTGCAACAACTGCAGATAGAGCACCATTGGCTGCTTCGTTGACTTCAGCAACTATTGCTTTTTTGCCTTGAAGATTTAAAGCCATGGGTGTTACTCCTGGTTTAATGGGGATACCGATTATCGGATTCCCCTGTTCTACTCTTCCCTACCAAACAAGGTAGAGATGCTTTTTACGGCGAGAGCCAGAAGGATTAGGAAAAATCTATCTGGGGTCTACACCGTCTACGTAGGTGAATATTAAGGCCGAAGCCACCTACGGTCTTGGACGGAAGCCCAATTTATCGTTAACCCCGAAGGCTTAACGAAATTATGGACTTCAACCCGAATTCTTTACTTTGCCAATTAATAAATTAATCAACAAAATGGCGCGAAATTATAGTACAAATTTCACGCCATGTAAACACTGATTAAGCTACAGTTGTGCTTAAAGTGTTTTGGTCAACAGAAACGCCTGCGCCCATTGTTGTAGAGATAGTTACTTTCTTCAAGTAAATACCTTTAGCTTGAGAAGGTTTAGCCTTCTTAAGCGCAACAATTAGAGACTCAAGGTTTTGTTGTAATTGCTCTGCAGTGAAATCAACCTTACCAATAGTAGTATGGATGATGCCATTTTTGTCATTACGGTAACGTACTTGACCTGCTTTAGCATTTTTAACTGCTTCTGCAACGTTAGGCGTTACAGTACCAGTTTTAGGGTTTGGCATTAGACCACGTGGGCCTAAGATTTGACCTAGTTGACCAACAACACGCATAGCGTCTGGTGATGCAACAACAACGTCAAAGTTCATCTCGCCTTTTTTAACTAGTTCAGCAAGATCTTCCATGCCTACTAATTCAGCACCGGCTTCTTTTGCAGCTTCTGCATTAGCGCCTTGTGTGAATACAGCAACACGAACGTCACGACCAGTACCGTTAGGTAGTACAGTAGCACCACGAACGTTTTGATCAGATTTACGAGCATCGATACCAAGGTTAACGGCAACGTCAACACTTTCTACGAACTTAGCTGTCGCTAACTCTTTTAAAAGAGCAACTGCTTCATTGATTTCGTAATCTTTTGTTACTTCCACTTTTTCGCGGATAGTACGCATACGTTTAGTTAATTTAGCCATTTCTTAGTCCTCTACGTTCAAGCCCATCGCACGCGCAGAACCTGCGATAGTGCGAACCGCTGCGTCCATATCGGCAGCTGTAAGGTCAGTTCGTTTTGTCTCAACAATTTCTTCAAGTTGAGCACGAGTTACTGTGCCTACTTTATCAGTGTTAGGACGGCCTGAGCCTGACTTGATACCAGCAGCTTTCTTAAGTAAGTAAGCAGCAGGTGGCGTTTTCATGTCGAACGTAAATGAACGGTCACCGTAAACAGAGATCACTACAGGAACTGGAGCGCCCTTTTCGATAGACTCTGTACGTGCGTTAAACGCTTTACAGAATTCCATGATGTTTACACCGTGTTGACCTAGTGCAGGACCTACTGGAGGACTAGGATTAGCCATACCAGCGGCAACTTGTAGCTTGATTAGAGCTTCAACTTTTTTAGCCATTATAAATACCTCATTTGGTGGGTCTCAGCCTTGTGCGCGCGAGGACGCGTACTCTAACGGCTTCCCAGTTTAAAAATTGGTTTCGTACTTTTTGCACAGTAAAAATAAATTTTACCTTAATACAAAAAGGCCGCTGATTATAAGTTAATCAGCGGCCTTTTTCAAGCTTCATGCCAAAATTTAAATAAAAATTAGCGAAGCTTTTTTAATCAATTACTTATCTTGCTCAACTTGACCGAATTCAAGCTCAACTGGCGTAGAACGACCAAAAATAAGTACAGATACTTTTACGCGGCTTTTTTCGTAGTCAACTTCTTCAACTACACCACTGAAATCTGCAAATGGTCCGTCTGTAACGCGTACAACTTCACCTGGTTCAAATAACGTAGCAGGTTTAGGTGCTTCAGCATTTTCTTGAAGGCGATTAAGAATGCGTTCTGCTTCTTTAGGAGTTATTGGAGCAGGACGATCAGACGTTCCACCAATAAAGCCCATTACACGTTCAGTGCTGTTCACTAGGTGCCAGCTTGCGTCATTCATATCCATTTGTACTAATACATAACCTGGAAAGAATTTACGCTCAGATTTACGCTTTTGGCCAGCGCGCATCTCAACAACTTCTTCTGTTGGTACTAGTATCTCACCAAAGCTCGATTCAAGACCTTCGATTTTAATGTGTTCAGTTAACGTTTGAGCTACACGCTTTTCGTAACCAGAAAAGGCTTGTACTACATACCAACGTAACTTAATTTCTTTGTTCTCGTTCTCATCCGACATGGGATCAGATCTCCAATCCAGTTAAAAAGCCTACAGCGCGGAATAAAATGCCATCTAATCCCCAAAGGATAAGTGCCATAATCACTGTTGCAACCATTACAATTAATGTCGTGTGGGTAGTTTCTTGGCGCGTTGGCCAAATAACTTTGCGTACTTCAATTCGAGCTTCTTTAGCGAAAGCAAGAAAGTTACGTCCCTTAAATGTTTGCGAGGCAATTGCTAATCCGGCCGCTATTGCAACAACAACGCCGATAGCACGTAGTAGTACAGATTGATCTGCATACATGTGATTACCAACAACTGCGCCTGCAAGTAGCGCGATTGCTACTAACCACTTTACTGACTCCATCGCACTTGATGGTGTTTCTACATTCGTGCTCATAATATTATTACCTTAACTACAGACACAACAACCCTACACTACGGCAGGGTTAATCCATTAAAATCTAAACTTAAAAACAGACTTAATTTAAACCGGTTTTTAAGCTCAGACTACTCAAATAACAAGTAAGACTGGCAGGGGCGGAGAGATTCGAACTCCCAACCATCGGTTTTGGAGACCGCTGTTCTACCAATTGGAACTACGCCCCTGCAAAGTGGATGCCTATTATACTTACGCAGTTCATTAACACAAGCCTAAAAGATACCCACATTGGAAAATCTAATTAATTAATTACATTATTGCTCAAACTGCTAATAATTTAATCGGTTATATAAATGTACAATCCTAAAATATTGGTTATTTTTCTAAGGCTTTATAAACATCACTCAGTAAGCTTGAAGCACCAAATCTAAATGTATTTGCTTGCAAATAATCATCACCCATTATTGCGCGTGCTAGCGCTAAATAATCACTGGCATCGGCAACAGTTTTAACACCGCCGGCAGCTTTAAAGCCCACACGTTTATCCGAGTTTTTAATGGCTGTTAGCATAATTTTTGTTGATTCAAGGGTTGCATTAATGGCCACTTTACCCGTACTGGTTTTTACAAAATCGGCACCACCTTCAATTGCCAATTGAGTAGCCTGCGTTATTAGCGCTTCGGTTTTTAGCTCACCGCTTTCTATTATTACTTTTAGTTGGGCGCGCGACCCACATGCTTTTTTACTTTCGCTTACATAGCTAATTACTGTTTGAACATCGCCCGCTATTAACTTTTTATAAGGAATAACCAAATCAATTTCGTCAGCGCCGCGCTCTATAGCAATAAGTGTTTCGTTAATTACATCACTCAGTGGCGCATCACCCGTTGGAAAGTTAGTGACCGTTGCTACTTTTACGTGGTTAAGCTCACGCGCTGCGAGTGCTATTTTTGCATCATCAACAAAGTCGCTATAAACACATACTGCAGCAGGTGTGCCCAGCGTCGGGTTTATACTATCAACAAGCGCTTGAATGTTTTTGGTTGTATCGCTGGTGTTTAAGCTTGTTAAATCCATCAGTGCGACTGCTAATGCGGCATCTTTTTGGTGTTGTGTCATTAGAGCTCCGTTGCTTATGTAATACCAATTTTATTAAAAACATAATCATTTTAGCGTATTAAATAACTCACTAACTACGTTAAAAATTATTTATATAGAACAACTATGTATCATAATTTTAGCCTTGTTATTGAGCTATTTTCTCGTCGCTATAATAGATCACTAATTTAATGCAATTGGTATAAGTACAAAATAGAATATGCTTCCATATTAACAAATTAAACCAAACTCGCTATAGCTCATAACCAAACACTATAAGCTGTTTATTTTACTTGTAACTCGGCGCAATCCCTTGTTAACTAACTCTTAGGCCTAAAAAGCCCACCTATTATAACTTTTGGTTATATCAACTTGGTTTTAATTATTTTTTACTTATCGATAGCCGCTATATTCTCCTTATCAGAATAAAGCGTTTTCTTATATTTGAATTTGTTTAGGGGTCTTATTAACGTGCAGTATTTACCTATCTTTACCAAACTCGACAACAAACCAGTATTGGTTGTTGGCGGTGGAGAGGTCGCATTACGCAAATGTCGCGCGTTTTTAAAAGCGAGAGCGAGCGTTACTTTAGTAGCGCCTTGGTTTTGCGACGAACTAAAAGAACATGCACATAATAATGAAGTAACGCTTATTGATGCCTATTTTGATGAGTCGCATCTCGATGGCAAAATGCTTGTTATTGCGGCAACCGACCGCGATGAAGTCAACAACAACGTATTTGAACTTGCCAATGCCCGCAATGTATTTGTAAACGTGGTTGATGACCAACCTAAATGTACGTTTATATTTCCATCCATTGTTGACCGCGACCCAATCACCATTGCTATATCAAGTGCAGGCACAGCGCCGGTACTTGCACGTCGCTTACGCGAAAAGCTCGAAACCCTTATTCCGCATCATATTGGCCCACTTGCAACACTTGTCGGTGGCTTTAGAGACAAAGTAAAAAAACGCTTTAAACATTTTTCAGACCGCCGCCAATTTTGGGAAGGCGTATTCGACTCATCTGTCGTGAGTAAAGTGCAAACCGGTGACACTCAAGCCGCACAGCAACAACTAGAGCAAATGCTAGATGCTAAAGCAGAACCTGAAGGCGAAGTATATGTAGTAGGTGCAGGCCCTGGCGATCCAGAGCTTTTAACACTTAAAGCACTGCAACTTATGCAACAAGCCGATGTGGTTGTATACGACTTTTTAGTGTCTGACGAAATTATGGAATTAGTGCGTCGTGATGCCGACCTTATTTGTGTAGGCAAACGTTTAGGTGATCACAGTGTTGTTCAAGACGACACTAACCAAATGCTGGTCGACCTTGCTAAACAAGGCAAAAAAGTGTGCCGCATTAAAGGTGGCGATCCGTTTATTTATGGCCGTGGTGGCGAAGAAGTACAAGTACTGGCTGCTAACAACGTAAATTATCAAATTGTACCGGGTATTACAGCCGCTGCAGGTTGTAGTGCTTATGCGGGTATTCCGCTAACGCATCGTGACCACGCACAAGCCATTCAATTTGTAACTGGCCATTGTAAAAAAGACGGTCAAGAACTTGATTGGCAATCGCTGGCAAAAGCAAATCAAACGCTTGCTATTTACATGGGCGTAATTAAATCGCCGCACATACAAAGCGAGCTTTTAAAACATGGCCGCAAAGCCGACACACCTGTTGCTATTATCGAAAACGGTACACGCAAAAATCAGCGTGTAGTAACAGGCCAACTAGGCGAACTTGCCGACTTAATTGAACGCAACAGCATTATATCACCTGCGCTACTCATTATTGGTGAAGTAGCCGCCCTGCACTCGCAACTAGCGTGGTTTGGGAAAAACGAACAAACAAGCAGCTTTGCACAGCCGCTAACAGATGTATCAAATACATAACCGAATTTTAAATTTGTAACTTTTAATCATTTTAGTAGGACGACTAACAATGGCTTTAACTCACCTTCAGCAACTTGAAGCTGAAAGTATCAAAATCATGCGCGAAGTCGCCGCTGAGTTTGAGAACCCAGTAATGCTTTACTCTATTGGTAAAGATTCGTCGGTACTTTTGCACTTAGCGCGTAAAGCATTTTACCCTGCAAAAATTCCGTTTCCGTTATTGCACGTAGACACCAATTGGAAGTTTCGTGAAATGATTGAGTTTCGCGACCGTATAGCTAAAGAATACGGTTTTGACCTACTGGTACACAAGAATCCAGAAGGCATTGAAATGGGTGTAGGCCCGTTTACGCATGGCTCGGGTAAACATACCGACATAATGAAAACCCAAGGCTTAAAGCAAGCACTTAACAAATATGGTTTTGATGCTGCATTTGGTGGCGCACGCCGCGATGAAGAAAAATCACGCGCAAAAGAACGTGTTTACTCGTTCCGCGACAAACACCACCGTTGGGATCCTAAAAACCAACGTCCTGAGCTTTGGAACACTTATAACAGCCAAGTTAATCCGGGCGAAAGCATTCGTGTTTTCCCGTTATCTAACTGGACTGAGCTTGATATTTGGCAATACATTTACCAAGAAAACATCGACATGGTACCGCTTTACCTAGCAAAAGAGCGCCCTGTTGTTGATCGCGATGGCACCCTAATTATGGTTGACGATGAGCGTATGCCACTTAACGAGGGTGAAGTACCGCAAATGAAATCTGTACGTTTTCGTACATTAGGCTGCTACCCACTTACCGGTGCAGTTGAGTCAACAGCAAGTACTTTAACCGAAATTATTGAAGAAATGCTGCTATCTACGTCATCTGAACGTGAAGGTCGTGTTATTGACCATGATTCAGCAGGCTCAATGGAGAAGAAAAAACGTGAGGGGTATTTTTAATGTCTAGCCAAAATAACGATACATTTAACGAAGTAAAAGAAATAGGCATAGACGCCTACCTAGCACGTCAACAAGACAAAAGCTTATTGCGTATGCTTACGTGTGGCAGCGTAGATGACGGTAAATCAACATTGATTGGCCGCCTACTGCACGACAGCCACCAAATTTATGAAGATCAGCTAGCAGCCCTTCATAAAGATAACGAAAAAGTAGGTAACGCAGGTGAAGATCTTGACCTTGCTTTATTAGTTGATGGCCTACAAGCTGAGCGTGAGCAAGGCATTACCATTGACGTAGCGTACCGTTACTTTTCAACGGCTAAGCGTAAATTTATTATTGCCGACACACCTGGGCACGAGCAATACACGCGCAACATGGTAACGGGTGCATCAACAAGCGATGTCGCTATTATTTTGGTTGATGCGCGTTACGGCGTGCAAGTACAAACCAAGCGCCACAGCTTTATTTGTGACTCGCTTGGCATTAAGCAGTTTGTTGTTGCCGTTAATAAAATGGATATCGTTGATTTTGACGAAACCGTGTATGAAAAAATTAAGGCCGATTACCTTAAATTTGCTGAGCAACTTAACGTATCAAACATTAAGTTTGTACCTATGTCGGCGCTTAAAGGCGACAATGTAGTAACTCGCTCTGCTCATACACCGTATTACACCGACAAACCACTACTTGAATTACTAGAAGATTCGCCAGCAGCCGAAACAGATACAGGCTTTGAAGCGCGCCTACCAGTGCAATATGTAGTGCGTCCTAATTTAAACTTCCGTGGTTTTCAGGGCACACTTACATCGGGCAAGATACACGTAGGCGATGCAATAAAAGTATTACCGTCGGGTAAAACATCAAGCATTAAAGAAATTGTTACCTTTGATGGCAATTTAGATAGTGCACAAGCAGGCCAAGCAATTACCGTTACCCTAAATAACGAAATTGATATTAGCCGAGGCGACGTAATAGTACCTGCAAATTCAACGGCCGTTGTTACTAACCAGCTGCAAGCTAAAATTGTGTGGATGCATGAGTCGCCATTAGTGTTAGGTAAAAGCTATAACCTAAAGCTAGGCAGCAAAAACACTTCAGCTATTGTTACAAAAATTGATTACACAATTGATGTGAACACGCTTGAACATGGCACTAGCGACTCACTGCAGTTAAACGAAATTGCGATTGTAACACTTGAACTAACCGAAACTATTTTGGCAGACGAGTACCACAGCAATCACGAAACAGGCTCGTTTATACTAATCGATCGCTTATCAAACCTAACGGTTGCTGCGGGCATGATTGAACAAGTACTGCAAAGCCAAGCACAGCAAAGTAACTTTAGCGAATTTGAAGTTGAATTTAACAGCTTAGTACGCAAGCACTTTCCGCATTGGCAAGCGCTTGATATTTCTAAGTTATAAGTTAACTTTAGCCTGTTAGGAATTTAAAAGCATGGTAGAACAGCTCGTTTTAACAGGCATTATGCTTACCTTAGTCGGGTGCCTTTTTGGCACCCGTATTAATCCAGCATGGTTATTTGTAAGCGCAATTGGCACCAGCTACTTAGCAGGGCTAATCGATCTTGAAAGCATGTTGATTAATTATGCTAACCCGTCGCTTATCACCTTAGTACTATTGGTGTTAGTGTCGACCGCAATAGAAAAAACCACCCTAATTCAAAAGTTAGCGCAATCGCTATCTAAAGGTAGTTTAGTAAAATCGGTAACAAAATTGGGGTTATCAACCGCCTTTTTATCGTCGTTTACTAACAATACCGCCGTTGTTGCATCGCTTATTACCGCGATAAAAGACAACCCTAATCACTCCCCTTCAAAGCTATTATTACCGCTGTCGTACACTGCTATTTTGGGCGGCACTATTACGCTTATTGGTACATCAACCAACTTAATCGTCAATGGCTTTGCAGTTGATGCGGGCATGGAACCGCTGGGCTTTTTTGACTTTACCTTAGTGGGTTTAGGCGCGTTAAGCGTAGGCCTAATTACCATTTTAGTGATGCTTAAATACTTACCCGACAACGGTAAAAGCGACCAAGAAGTCGTGCCTTTTTACCTAGAAGGCAAAGTACAAGCAAACTCAAAATTAATAGGCCAGACCGTTGAAGAAAACGGCCTGCGTGATTTAAAAGACTTATTCCTCGCTGAAATCATTCGCGATGGCAGCCGCATTTGCGCAGTCACCCCGCAGCAAATTATTCAAAAAGATGACGTGCTGCTGTTTGTAGGTGACATAAAATCGGTGCCATTACTTACCCGTTTCGACGGCCTAAAAGTAGTGCACGAGAATCATCAAAAAGACATAGAACACTTAGTAGAAGTAGTAGTAAGTCAGTCTTCAAAATTTATTGGCAAAACCGTAAAAGAAGCCCGCTTTAGAGAGCAATTTCATGCTGCTGTTATTGCCATTCGCCGTGGTCACGACCGCTTACAAGGTGGCCTTGGGCAAGTGCAACTACAAGCTGGCGACTCACTTATACTCGCACCAGGCAAAAACTTTTACACCTTGCCTAACTTAAAGCGCGAATTTGTGTATATTTCAGGGTTTGACTTACAAGCCCACCTTGCACCTAAGCAATCAAATATTGTGCTACTGTGCTTTGCCGCAGTACTGGGTTTAAGTATTATTGGCATAGTGCCGCTGGTTAAAGGCTTATTAGTATTACTGATTGGCTTAATGCTCAGTGGCACCATAAAACTTAACGAAGTAAAACGCCGTTTTCCTATCGAGTTATTAGTGGTAGTAGGTAGTGCCATTGGCCTTGCCAAGTTAATGATAGGCACCGGACTTGCCGGGCAAATATCCGACGCCATGTTTATGGTACTTGGCGACTTTGGTCCTTACGGCGCATTTATTGCCATATTTTTAATGACCGTATTATTTACCGAGCTTATTACTAATAACGCAGCAGCTGCCTTGTCGTTCCCTGTTGCTTACTCGCTCGCGGTTGGTTTTAATGTAGATCCGCTACCGTTTATTATGGCGGTTGCCTTTGGCGCATCAGCCAGCTTTATATCGCCATTTGGGTATCAAACTAATCTAATGGTTTATAGCGCGGGTAACTATCGCTTAAAAGATTACGTAGTGATGGGCTTACCCCTTTCTATTATTTATTCAATCACGGTATTAACCTTGATCCCGCTGGTATTTCCGTTTTAATACCTGCGCTCACAGCATAAGAGACTCTCACTATGGATGAAAATATAGTTTGGCATAACTACGCAACGACAAAAGCACAGCGTAGTGAGCAAAAAAAACATAAGCCCGCTATTTTATGGTTTACCGGCTTTTCAGGCTCTGGCAAAAGTACTGTAGCAAACGCATTAGAAGCAGCGCTTAATCAGCAAGGTACGCACACTTACCTACTCGATGGCGACAACGTACGCCACGGTTTATGTAAAGACCTAGGCTTTAGCGACGAAGACCGCATTGAAAACATACGCCGCGTAGGCGAAACCGCTAAACTAATGACCGACGCTGGCTTGTTAGTACTTACTGCGTTTATATCGCCTTTTAGAGCGGAGCGCGATATGGTGCGCAGCCTAGTAGATGACGGCGAATTTATCGAAGTATTTATCGATACCCCACTTGATGTATGCGAAAGCCGCGATCCAAAAGGCTTATACAAAAAAGCCCGCGCAGGGGAGATAAAACACTTCACTGGTATCGATTCAAGCTACGAAGTGCCAAACAATCCAGAAATAATTTTAGATACAAGTAAAAACTCCCTAGACCAATCGGTTACACAACTGATAACGTATCTAAAACAAAAGCACATAATATAGGTTAACCCCATGAATCAAACCGAACTGCTAGAAGAAACCCTCATCCTTGCCCGCAAAGCAGGCCAAGCGATAATGGGAATTTACGAAAAGGACTTTAACGTTGAGTACAAAGCCGATGAAAGCCCCGTAACCGACGCCGATTTAGCAGCTCATAAACTGATTGTGGCAGGGCTTCAACAGCTTACACCCGACATTCCAATACTCAGTGAAGAAAACGCCGACATAAGCTGGGATGTACGCCAAACATGGAAAAGCTACTGGTTAGTTGACCCAATCGACGGCACTAAAGAATTTATTAAAAAGAACGGTGAATTTACCGTAAACATCGCCCTAATCAAAAACGGCATTCCTATTTTAGCCGTAGTAGATGCACCTGCCCTTGCCGTATCGTACTTAGCCGCCGAAGCCATTGGCGCATTTAAAGATAAAGGCGATGAGCGAATTGAGCTTAAGGTAACTACCAAACCTAACAAAGGGTTAATTCGAGTTGTAGGCAGCCGCTCGCACCCATCACCCGATTTAGCCGAGTTTGTAAAACGCTTTGACGAGGTTGAAATGGTGTCTAAAGGCAGCTCACTAAAACTGTGTTTAGTCGCTGAGGGCAGCGCCGATATTTACCCACGCTTAGGTCCAACTTGCGAATGGGATACCGGAGCAGGCCATGCAATCGCTGAAATAGCCGGTGCTAAAGTCACTAAGCTTGATGGCAGCCCGCTTATTTACAACACCAAAGATGAGTATTTAAATCCGTATTTTATTGTAAGTGCGATAGAAGAGTAAGCACTAAGAGCTTCGAGCTGTTAACTACTAGCAGTTCGATGAACACCTAAACCCCGTAGGTTGGGTTGAGTGGAACGAAACCCAACTTATATATGCTTTTCACATCCACTTTTTTCAGCATATGAAATTATGTTTAACCTACAAATAATAGTTTTTATATTAATCCTCTATAAACTTTTTACGGGCTTTAATCATATTGAACCCCTTTAAGAATTTCATCTAGTACTGATACTGGTATATCTAAGAAGTTTTTATAATGGCGAGCATGAATATTTATTGTGTGGAAATCAGCATATAAATTATAAGCAGCATTAGGATCGATAATATTTGAGAACTGCTGTGGCACAAGGCATGCCTTTGCATTACCTTCTATTATCACTTTTACTTCCTTCTTTAAACTAGCCTTACCCAACTTATAGTATAGAGGCCAAATTAATGTTGCCGCCTCTTCTCCATTAATAGTGCTTAGCCTTGTTACTAAGGAAATCATGTCCTTAACATTATTTTCTTCAAACTTAACCTCCAACCCATCATCACCAAATAATCTTTTACTAAAACAATAGCTAAATAATTGACTTGAAAGGTCACCTTCAAGCACTTTGATTAAATTACAACTATCACTAGAGAAAGAATTAAAGTCTGTCGTAGCTAAAAATATATCGCCTAAGTTGTATAAAAATCTTGAGCGCCTTAATTCATCTCGCTCTTCAGTGCTCATCGTTGCAAACCGCTTTAATATAGATGGAAAGATATTTCTAAGATTAGCTTTAAAAGTCGGACAATTAATTAATTCAGAAGTAAGCTCTCGAACATTATGGCTTTGAAGCCAATTTTTAGCAAAAATATCTGCACTAGCATTATTTTCAATATATAGGCTTTTTAAAATAGGTTGCTGTTTCAACCAATTTTTGGGTAGTTTTTCAAGTTCAATCAACGATAAAGAATTTAAATATTTTGTATTAGAACGGCCTATTGACTGCGTACTCACCGAGATAGGGTCAAGTAATTTACTTGTAGGAACCTTTTCCCCCACCTCAAACTCTTTATCGTCTAGAGCACCGTAGTTAGTAATCATTTTAACATTCAGTAAAACGTCGAAAAAATTTATAAGGTTTAAATCAACAGAGCCGTCTACCCTTTTTGAAATTGCTTCGATCACCGAGGTTAAGTCATTTTGAGAATTAAGCCCTGCTTCATCCAACTGGTTCAAATATAGTGAGTAATTTCTAAATTTTGACTCTTTTAAAGCCACTAACATTATTGTGGCTAATAGGTTAACCTCTCCATTTATCTCACTTTGATTCCAAGCGGCATCGACTCTTCTGATAATTTTTTTCAATAAACGAACAGAGTAAATTATACCTGTTAGAGCTATAACCTCTCGTTTAAAAAAAGCATCCGAAAACTGATTATAATCCTCGATCCAACTTTTATCTTTTATAGGATATACAAAAGGTGGCTTTGAATTTTCAGTATTACCATATCCACTGCTATAAAGTGTGATTACACCATTTGAAACAGCTTTATTTATCGATAAAAATATAAACTCCTTTAGCTTTCCAGAAATACTACTAATTAAAATATCTTCTCTATAATCAGTAGCTTTTGAGATTACTTCAGCAGCTGCATCACTTTCATTACCCATCGCGACAATAAAATTTATATGACCCAAACTTCGTTTTTTTAGCCTATCAAGCAACGCAGCTATATCATTTAGACGCTTTTCATTTTCATCGCCCGTACCACGATCTACATCTTGCAGGGTAATGAGTAATTTATGGTTGGTGACTTTAAGAACGTCATTAAGCTTTTGAAAACTTCCCTCAATATCAACAGGGCCTGCGAGTAACGTAGATACAAACTGAAATACACTACCACCCGACTTTAGGGCTTCAGTATAATGTTTAGGTAACGCACGAAAGGCACACATATCAATATACTGACTTATATCGTCGATAATATGGCTCAATACAACATGCGCAACACTGCCGCTTGCAGCGCCCCATGTTGATATATCACTATGTATCCAAATACTCTCTTTTTGAGAGTTTTTTGCTAAACCATTCACAATACTTTCGACGATACTGCTTTTCCCGCAACCATAAGGTCCGCAAAGGGCTATATGTTGTGCTAACTCTTTATCACCGCCTTTTTGTAGCCGCTCGGTAATGCGCATGGCGTAAACCTGTAAATCGGGTTCTAATTCCTCTATGCTTTTAATAGTCGAATCATCTTTGAACCATTCTCTAAAGTGCTCTAAAGTTTTTAGTTCAGGCATTTCTTTAGCTTCAGACGGTTCACCTTCAGACATGAAACCCTGCTGTTTACTCTGCTTATATTCATTACACAATAAGTAAATCGCTAAAATTAAATAACTAGCAGCTAGGTACATAAAGACATTAAAGGCAGGCGCCATATCGCCTAGGCTGACTGCAAAAACTATGTAAATTAAACTAAGAGTGACTAATACAGCAGTAAAAATTGGCTTTTGGGTATAGAGCTTTGTCTGATAAATGACAGTTATGAGCATGCCAATAAACGTAAGTGCTAGGTATTTTAAGCTCATAAGACTTTGCGCGTATAATCCAGCTTCATCAAATTTTGGTGCTGTGCTTAGCATGTAAAAAGCAGTTATAAACAATGACGCCAATACAGCCATAGTCACTGGCGGATATCGCCAGCTGAATCCAATACTGCGTTTGGGGTGCGATATATAAAACTTATCAAGCAGGAGCTTTATGCCAATACCCGCTAAAAATGCGCTGCTGTAATGCAAAACCGGATTGGCATTTAAAATAGCGCCCAAACTTGAATATGCTTTTTGTACAAAACCGACTTTGCTTAAAAATACGGTAATTGTTGCAGCGGTAATTGCACACAATAAAAGAGAAAGACAACGCGTGGCTGTAATGGGGAGTGTTTTAACTTGCGACAACTTAATATCCTTATCAATACGTTACCTTGCCAGTGTATATCAATTGAATATTATTGGATAAGCAAGTTTAAGAAATAAAGTCGCCTCTTGCCTTTACCACTCGAATGACGCTATGGCTTATTGGGTTTCACTTCGCTCTACCCAACTTACGTTTTGATATAAAAATGAAGTTTTATTACTTTAGGTCTTGTTTTGAGTTTAGGGCGAAAGTCAAAAAAGAATGTACCGACCCTATTCCTTCTACAACCCTTAACGATTTTGCTGGGCGATAAAAGCAAGCGAGTGTTGATTAAATAAGTCTGGGCGTTCCACATTACAAACATGGCCGCAATGGTGAATAGTTTGCAGTACGCTATTTTTATGACGCTTAACCATTTCTTTAACAGGGCCAAGGAACATGTGATCTTCTTTGCCCATAATGTACAGAATGGGAATATCGATGTCTTTTTCTTTGAAATATTGCATTAAAGGATTTACGTCCATGGCTAATTTAAACCATTTTATAAACTCTTTTTGGCACAAGCGTTTTGCCTCACGAACAAACAAAAGTCGAGATTCTTTATGACGCTTTTTCGGCATCATAATAAAAGCAAATAAGCGATACAGCCACATATAAGGCAGGAAGTGTTTAAAAGTATTACCTAAATAAACCAATGTATTACTGCGAGTATTAAAACGAGTAACCGCTCCACCTAGCACCATGCTAGAAACATATTGTGGCGCAATTTCAGCAATATTTCGAATAATAATTGTGCCCAATGAAATGCCAACAAAGTGTGCGCTGGTGATATTGTTATGATCTAACACATCGATAATGTCTTTAGAGACATTATTAAACGAATAATTATTATCAACAAAGTTTTGTACTAAGTTATTCGATTTACCGTGACCACGAAGATCAAGCAACAATACATTATATTCTTTTTTATAAGCCTTAAGCTGACGAAACCAAATTGCCGAACTACCACCTGCTCCATGGACAAATACAACCCATGTTTTACTGGTTTCGTGCACAAAAATAGTATGGAAAAGAATGTCTTTACTCATTGCAGTTAGTGGCCTATTTACTTCGTTTGGCGTATTCAATTGTAGGAAGTATAACGGAGTTTAGAAAAAATCTCTTATGAAGTTCTGATCAATGCCTTCTACTTAACAGCTTTTGGGAGCAAATTTTGATTTTAAATGAAAACCAATAAAAATGACCTTCCCCTGTTTTTACGTTATGAAAACCGCCTATCTTGGCTTTGCTGCTCGCGTGACGCTATAGCGTGTTGGGTTTCGCTGCGCTCTAACCAACCTACTCTAAAATTATAATGTGGTGTTGTCATTTAAGGCTTTTGCTCACTTTTACACCGCTGTTTAGTATTCATGACACTTACCCTGCAATTGAGCCTAATTAATTAGCCTGCAAGCCCCCTCAAAACATGAAATTTTCAGCTAAAAACTATACCCTTCGGCGCAGTTATTATTTAAATAATGGATGAGCACACACACATGACAACATCTCAAGATGCAACGCTTTCAAATGCATCACCAAACACACACACAAATTCAAGCAAAAATTCAAATACAAAAACTAAATGGAACCTGCACGATACGCAGTGGACATTAAGTTTATTTGGTACCGCCGTTGGTGCGGGTATTTTATTTTTACCTATTAACATTGGTATTGGCGGTTTTTGGCCGTTAATTATTATGGCGTGTTTAGCGTTCCCAATGACCTTTTTTGCGCACCGTGGATTAGCGCGCTTTGTACTTTCATCAAAAAATAAAGATGCCGATTTTACCGATGTAGTTGAAGAGCATTTTGGTGTGACTGCAGGCCGGTTAATTTCCTTGTTGTACTTTTTATCTATATTCCCAATTTTGCTTATTTACGGTGTAGGTTTAACCAATACCGTTGATAGTTTTATGGTTAATCAAATGGGGATGGAATCACCTTCTCGCGTGCTACTTTCGGGTGTATTAGTTGCAGGTATGATTAGCTTAATGATGGGCGGCGAGCGCTTAATGCTACGTGCCTTTGCTATTTTAGTGTATCCGCTTGTGGGCATATTGTTCTTTTTATCACTTTATTTAATCCCTAGCTGGCAAATGCCAGATATGACGGTGCCTGAAATAGGCAGCTTTGGTAAAACGTTGTGGTTATCGATTCCTATTATTGTGTTTTCGTTTAGCCACGCAGCGGCTATCTCAAGCTTTGTAAATGTGCAACGCGGTCATTACGGCGAACAAGCTACACGTAAGTCTGAGGCGATTTTAAAGCGCACTAGCTTGCTACTTATTACTTTCGTACTGTTATTTGTGTTCTCTTGCGTGCTGTCGCTTACAGGCGAGCAAATGGCAGCAGCTAAAGCGGCTAACGTATCGGTTTTATCCTACCTTGCTAATATTACTGATAACTCGTTTATTGCCACACTTGGGCCACTTGTTGCCTTTATTGCTATTACATCGTCGTTTTTGGGTCATTTTTTAGGTGCACGCGAAAGCTTTACAGGATTAGTAACTAAACAAACAGGCTTAAGCGCTGGCGTTACCGATAAAATTGGTGTGTTAATCATGTTTTTAGCTATTTGGTTTTGTGCTGTTAAAAACCCAAGTATTTTAGACATGATGGATCAGTTATCGGGCCCTATCATTGCGATGATTTTATTCATTATGCCAATGATTGCAGTTTATAAAGTACCTGCACTTAATAAATACCGAAATCGCTTTAGCACGCTATTTATATTAGCGGTTGGCTCGCTTGCTGTATTTGCACTTTTATACAGCATGCTTAAGTAATAAAGCTGTTTATACAAAGCCCGGTTACTTTTTAGCTGGGCTTTTTTGTGTGCTGTTTATCTCAAATTGTTTTTTTATAGTCACTCTTCAGGCATGTTATAAATTAACTAGCCTAAAAATAAAACAATTATGCACTTTACTAAACAACTCCTACTTTACGTAAGCTTGCTAACTACGCTTGTTTTAAGCCTCTTTGTTAAAGCCGATGACGCTCCCACTATTTTATCGATGAAAGAGCGCGCTGCGTTTATAGATAAAATAACTGAGCTTAGAGTTAATACCTTAATGCCCTCGTTAATGAAGCAGCACAACACTGATATGTGGCTACTTATAAGTCGTGAATATAACGAAGATCCAATATTAAAAACAATGCTGCCTGCAACATGGCTTTCAGCCAGACGCACCACTATTTTGCTATTTGCACTTAATAAACAAGGTGGTGTTGATGCTTACGCTATTGCGCCTTATAAAATAGGTAACGTATTTAAAAAAGGGTGGGATAAGCAAACACAACCTAGCCAGTGGCTGGCACTCAATACGCTTATTGAGCAATACAAACCTCGCAACATTGCGCTTAATACTTCTACCGACTGGGCACATGCCGATGGCCTTGTGCTAGGCGATTACAAAACCTTAATGGCCAACTTGCCCGCCACTTATCACAATAAAATAATTTCTGCAGAGCCGCTTGGTGTTGCGTGGTTAGAACAACGCATTCCTGAAGAAGTTGAAATGTATAAACATATTGTCGCTATTGCCCATCATATTATTGCAGAGGGGTTTTCGGGTAAAACAATTACGGTGGGTAAAACAACTAGCGATGACTTGGTATGGTGGTTTAGAGAGCGCTTAAAAGAGCTCAAACTACAAACATGGTTTCACCCGAGTATTGCTATTCAACGCGCCGATGCGAAGCCGTTTAATCATGAAGAAAGCTTTACCAATGGCTACGATGATAACGTTATACAAGCCGGTGACTTACTTCATGTAGATTTTGGGATTACTTATTTACGCTTAAATACCGACACGCAGCAGCATGCGTATGTGCTCAAAGAAAACGAAACGAGTGCGCCTAGTTACTTAGTTGAAGCACTAAAAAGCGGTAATAAACTCCAAGATATATTTACCAATCAATTTGCGGTAGGTAAAACCGGTAATGAGGTTTTAGCTGCAGCACGAAAAGCCGCTATTGATCAGGGATTAAAACCCACTATTTATACTCATCCTATTGGCTATCATGGCCACGCTGCTGGCACTACATTAGGTATGTGGGATTCTCAGCAAGGTGTACCGGGAGATGGTGACTATCCGCTACATTTAAATACGGCTTACTCAATTGAGCTTAACAATGCTGTGTTTATAAAACAGTGGAATAAAGAAATAAGAATAATGCTAGAGGAAGATGCTATTTTTGATAAAAGCGGTGTCTGGTATTTAAATGGCCGACAAACACAGCTATTGCTTGTAAAATAAAGCATAAATAAATGGCGCTCACTGAGCGCCATTTTTAATTTAATTCGTTGCTATTATTCTGTATCTGGCAGGTTACGGCCATAGAATATTTCTTGCATTTCACGGGTCAGTTTTGAGCGAATTTCGTCTTCTTCGCCCTCTGATAAATCTGCCGTAGAAAGGCCGAACAAATACGTATTTAGATCGGTTTCTTTTAACATCATTTTGGTATGGAACAGGTTTTCTTGATACACGTTCACGTCCATCATTTGGTACGCTTCTTTTGTATCTTCTGTCATGAAGTTTTGAATCGAGCTAATAGCATGATCAATGTAGTGCTTAACACCGTTTATGTCGCGGGTAAAACCACGAACGCGGTAGTCAATTGTTACTACGTCTGATTCAAGGCTATGAATTAAGAAGTTTAACGCTTTAAGTGGCGAAATAATGCCACAAGTAGACACTTCAATATCAGCACGGAATGTACAAATACCATCATCAGGGTGAGCTTCTGGGTATGTGTGTACACAAATGTGGCTTTTATCTAGGTGCGCAACAACTGAATCAGGTAATGGGCCTGGTGCTTCGTCAGCATCGTAATTTTGCTGCTCTTCTACTGGTTCTTCTGAAACCAAAATAGTTACACTTGCGCCTTGCGGTTCATAATCTTGGCGCGCTACATTTAAAATGTTAGCACCAATAATATCAACAACTTCACCTAAAATGTCGGTTAGTCTATCTGCACTGTACTGCTCATCGATATATTCAATATATTCTTTACGTTGTTGCTCGGTCTTTGCGTAACAAATATCATAAATACTAAAGCTTAAACTTTTGGTTAAATTGTTAAAGCCATGAAGTTTAAGTTTATCGAAGGGTTTGTTCATAATAAACCAACCTATAAATTAGTGGGTTCTGCACCTGCAGAATGAAAAGTTCGCGGATTTTATACGAATTTCCCTCGTGGAAAAAGCGTTATTTTGCTTGATCTTGCACAACTTCGTGGCTATGCGTAATTTCTACTGTTTTATCAAGCATTAATGCAACTGAGCAATACTTTTCAGCAGAGAGTGAAACGGCGCGTGCAAGGTGCTTTTCAGACACATTATTGCCTTTAACAACAAAGTGTAAGTTGATTTTGGTAAACACACGTGGGGCTGTTTCGGCGCGCTCTGCACTTAGTTGTACTTGTACATCTGAAAAATCTTGTTTGGCTTTTTTTAAAATACTAACCACATCAACTGATGAACAACAGCCAACTGACATTAAAACCATTTCCATTGGGCTTGGTGCTGCACTATCGCTGCCGCCATCAAACACAACATTGTGGTTAGAATTAGAACGACCAATAAACGTATCGCCTTCAACCCATTTTACATTTGCTTGCATTGTTATATCTCAAAAAAATATTTTCTTGATTGTAAGCAAGTTAGCCGTAGTTGCAAATGAAAATGCAACGCAGGGCTATAAAATGACTAAGATTGTTGCGTTAAAGCGCTATCAAAGAGGTTTTTTACTAAACCTGCAAATTCGTCTATAAAGGCATGCTGTTCAACCGTGACAGGCTGTGAGGTGATGCTGCTGAGGACTTCTTCTAAATCGTAAACTATGCCATCAACTTCACGTACAATTTGACTACGCTGCTCTGTGTTGAGGTTTGTGTGCTGCTCGCAAATAAGCATCACATTTTGTGCAATAACGTCTTCGATTAATTCCATTACTGTTGGGGCACCTGGTTTTATTTCGCCTGGCTTCTCAAACAATGCTAAATTTTGAGTTAGATACATGATCAAATCATCGTACCCTTGCCTATCTAAAACCATTTTTGTACCACCTTTGTATAATTAATTATTTTTGATTTAAGCAGAAAGCGCTGTTGATTGCTAGCTTTGCGCGTTAGCAATACAAAAAAAGCAGCCGAAGCTGCTTTTATAATAATTAAGTAGTATTACTACTTAATCTATTTTTAAGCCTGGGCTAAGTGTTGCTGGCATCGCTACTTTTTCAAGCTCTACCGAAGCAACTGGGTATGCACAGTAATCAGCTGCATAATACGCGCTTGCTCTGTGGTTGCCCGATGCACCAATACCACCAAACGGTGCTGCGCTAGATGCGCCAGTAATTGGGCGATTCCAGTTAACAATACCTGCACGAATACGACGTAAGAAGTGGTCGTAATCTGCTGCACTATCACTTAATAAACCAGCCGATAAACCAAAGGTTGTATCGTTTGCTTTATCAATGGCTTGGTCAAAGTCGTCAAAGCGGAATACTTTTAAAAGTGGTCCAAAATGCTCTTCATCTGGGAAGTCACTAATATTTGTACACTCAATAATACCTGGTGTTACAAAGCCGGTATTGGCTGTGTGCTCAAGCTCTACTAATACTTCACCACCAAGCTCAACAAGCTCGTTTTGCGCTTTAACCATGCCTGCTGCTGCAGCTGATGAGATCATAGAACCCATAAATGGCTGGTCTGCATCGTCATAGTTACCTACTTTAATCGCTTTAGTTGCAGTGATAAGGCGCTCTAAAATCACATCGCCTTTGCTACCAGTTGGTAAAAATAGTTTACGTGCACACGTACAACGCTGGCCACTTGAGATAAACGCTGATTGAATAATATCGTGTACAACGGCTTTAGTGTCTTCAACGTCAGTAATAATAAGTGGATTATTACCACCCATTTCTAGCGCTAAAATTTTACCCGGTTGACCCGCAAACTGTTCATGTAAAATATGACCAGTGCGCGAAGAACCCGTAAAGAACAAGCCATCAATACCTTTGTGAGCAGCAAGGGCTTTACCCGTTTCTACTTCACCTTGTACAAGGTTAATGACACCTGCTGGTAAACCTGCTTTTTCCCACAGCTTAAGCGTAAGCTCAGCTACTTTAGGAGTAAGTTCAGACGGTTTAAACACAACCGTGTTACCTGCTAAAAGCGCTGGCACAATGTGGCCATTAGGTAAGTGACCCGGAAAGTTATACGGACCAAATACGGCTACAACACCATGTGGCTTATGACGAATCATCGCACGGCCAAGTGGCATTGCGTTTTCTACGTCGCCAGTGCGCTCTAAAAATGCTTTTTCAGAAATGGCAATTTTACCAACCATAGCACCGGCTTCTGTGCGAGTTTCCCACAATGGCTTACCTGTTTCTTGTGCAATAGTAATAGCGAGCTCTTCGCTGTTTTCTTTTAATTGCGCTGCGAATGCTTTAATTATTTCTAAACGCTCAGTAAAGCTTTTATCAGCCCATGCATAAAACGCTTCGCGCGCTGCATTTACTGCGGTGTCTACTTGCGCCGCAGTTGCCGATGAAGCCTGCCAAATAACGTCGTTATTTGCTGGGTTTACTGAATTAAATTCTGTGCCTTGGCCTTGTGACCATTGACCATTTATAAATTGTGCAGGATGAGTCATATACTTTCTCCTAAATTAAACTGGGGTTGCGCTAACAATATCGCCAGCTTGCAAATGCAGTGCATCTGCTATTTCTTGCGATAAAATAAGGCTTTTAGCTCGATCGTCAAACGACATTGGCGCAACAGTCGCTCTAAAGTCATTAAGCTTTTCGTTAGCTAGTAACACCATGGTGTCGCCAGTCATTTGGCCTATTTCAACTTTAAAGTTATGCGCATTACGAATAGTCGCAATGTTATCTACTTTGGCTTCAACAGTTGGGCCCGCGTCAAAAATATCTACGTAGCCATTAAACGTAAAGCCTTCGCTTTTTAATAATTCAATTGCTGGGCGTGTATTGTCGTGTACCTTACCTATTACAGCTTGCGCATCTTTACTTAGCAAATTTACGTAAATTGGATATTTAGGCATTAGTTCAGCAATGAAAACCTTTTGGCCAATACCTGTTAGGTAATCGGCTGTTGGAAAATCCATTGAGAAAAAATGCTCTTCAAGCCACTGCCAAAAAGGGCTACTGCCGTTTTCGTCAGACACACCGCGCATTTCTGCTATTACTGTTTGTGCAAAACGCTCTTGATGCTGCTTTATAAACATAAAGCGCGCTTTGGAAAGTAGTTTACCGTTACAATTTTTACGATAACCATCTTTTAAAAACAATGTGCAAAGCTCTGTAGCACCTGTGTAGTCGTTACATAGCGTTAGAATATCAACCGCTTTGTATACGTCTAATGTGCGCGAAGAGTGAATCACTTTACTTAAGTGATAATGATAAAATGCATCATCAAGCCCTACCGCCGCTTCAATTGCAGACGTTCCTACAACGTCACCGGTTTCGCTATCTTCAAGAACAAACAGGTAGCCTTCGTCACCAGGTTGTGACGTTTGTTTAGCAAAAGAGCTTACTGAATGGTCGATCTTTTTTTGCAATAGTTCTTCGTTTAATGGCAAAGACGTAAAACCATGCCCTGATTCGTGGGCAATTTTCAGTAATGCTGAATAATCATTTTGCTGGATTGGGCGAAGGATCATCATGAGTCCGCTTGCTCCCTTATAAATAACGGTAAATAGGAATTGCAGGGCAAGCAGTGCTTGCCCTTAATTGGTTGGCTTAAGTCGCTTATGCGTTTACTACGCTTGCTACTGCTTTTTCAAAGCGTGCCATACCTTCGCGAATGTCCGCTTCAGGAATTACTAAAGATGGAGTGAAACGTATTACGTCTGCACCAGCAACTAATGACATAAGGCCTTGCTCAGTACCCGCCACTAAAAACTCTTTTGCACGACCTTTATATTGCTCGTTCACTACTGCACCAATTAATAAACCTTGGCCACGGATTTCGCTAAATACGTTGTATTTTTCGTTAACCGCAGTCAGTAGTTCATTAAATAATGCTGCTTTAGCTTTTACGCCAGCAAGTACTTCTGGGGTATTTACTGTATCAAATGCAGCTTCTGCAACAGCACACGCAAGCGGGTTGCCGCCATAAGTAGAACCATGAGTACCTACTTTAAGATGCTGTGCAATTTCAGTTGTTGTGATCATAGCGCCAATAGGGAAACCGCCGCCAAGTGCTTTAGCTGAAGTTAAAATATCAGGTACTATGTTTAAGCCTTGGTATGCGTATAAATCGCCAGTACGGCCAACACCTGTTTGAACTTCATCAAAAATAAGCAGTGCGTTATGTTTAGTACATAAATCGCGAACGCCTTGAGCAAACTCGTCAGTCGGCGAAACAATACCGCCTTCACCTTGTAGAGGTTCCATCATTACGGCACATGTTTTGTCGCTAATAAGCGCTTCAAAAGCAGCTAGGTCGTTGTAATCACAATGTACAATGTCGCCAGGCTTAGGACCAAAACCATCTGAATAGGCAGCTTGGCCGCCAACAGTTACGGTAAAGAATGTACGACCGTGGAAACCTTTGTTGAACGCGATAATTTGTGATTTTTCTGCGCCAAACTTATCAAGTGCAAAACGACGCGCTAATTTAAGCGCTGCTTCGTTTGCTTCTGCGCCAGAGTTGGCAAAGTAAACTTTTTCAGCAAATGTCGCATCAACCATTTTTTTAGCTAGGCGAAGTGCCGGCTCATTGGTCATTACATTTGATAGATGCCAGATTTTTTCGCCTTGCTCTTTTAATGCGCCTACTAATGCAGGGTGGCAATGGCCAAGACAGTTAACTGCAATACCACCAGCAAAGTCGATAAACTCTCGACCTTCTTGATCCCATACGCGAGAACCTTCGCCTCGAACAGGAATTACGCTTGAAGGTGCGTAGTTAGGAACCATTACGTGATCAAATAATTCGCGATTGACTGTCATTTTATTTCCTCTTAATTGTGAGCAACACAAAACATCAAAATAGGTGTTTGGTTAATATTTGTAACCAACTTTATAGGCAAGATCAGTAACCTGATAATTGCGCAAAATTGCTTTGTGGTTCAATTTTCAGACGCACATTATTTCAGAATTACTTATATCTGTCTCGTTAAAAACTTTCATGTATCCCTTGAAAATAAAGGGCTAAAGATATTATTTCATAGATAGTGAATAACTATTTGCATAACTATTTATGCTTATTTTTAGGCAACTAACCGCATGAGCACCGAGGCGCGGACGCTTTAATCGGCAAATATGCAATATAACAATAGAGTGAGAATGAATGGTTAGTCGCAAAAAAATTAACAAAAAATTCAGATTTTTAGTCAATTTGAATAGCTAAATTGGTAAAATTACTCGATTGGAGGGTTTTTAGTTCCGTTTTAGTGAACTTAAAGTACGAAAACCAGCTTAGAGTTTCATCAGGCTCAATAAGTTGATGCTCTTTTAAATTAAGATATTGAGAGTAGCAACGTGCCTTTAGCATTACTTCTGTTAATGGCAGTAATGTATCGCCTTTATCTACCCCATTTACTAGCTGCTGCATGACACCTTTAAACGGTAAATATTTAAAAGCCATTTTGTCTATTACTTTGGCGCTTACTTCTATCGACTTATTGCTAAGTAGAGTGGTTAAAAATAGCGGGTCGGGCTGTAGCTCTAATAATGCGGTGTGTAAATCTTTTTGGTTTTCATTTCGGGCTAACTGCACTTTGCGTTGCCATACTTTCTCAAACGTTTTTAAGTACAAGCGCACTAATGCAATTCGCCCTACATCTAAAAGCATTCCAAGGGTAAATGCATGGACGTCATTCACATTATTAATTTGTGCAATTTTTTGCGCAGCAATCGCGTTTGCCATCGCGCTGTCGCGTAGCCGGCGTTTTAATAATGAAAATGGTTCGGTGCTATGTGGCATCCAATGACGCGCTGCAAATGTAGGAATAACTAGCTGTAAGTTATCAAGGCCAATATAACGAAGGGCAAGCGATGGTTTATCTACTTTTACAGACGTGTTTTTACTACGCTGATTACGATAGTAAGGTAAATTAACAAGCGTTACTAACTCTCTACCCAACCAGCTTATATCATTAACTAGTGGCTCTAAACGCCCTACCGATGCCGACTTTACAGCTAATATATCGAGTATATTGGCAATGCCATCTTCAATACCTATGGTGCTATGAATTACGCCATCTATATCTTCAAGCTGCTTATATATAGCTGTTTCAATTGTTTTGTGCAGTTGCTCACTCGCTTGAGCGCGGTACTTATGATGTGCAGTACTGCTTTGCTGGCGCTTATTCTGTGCGGCCACTTCAACCTGAAGCAAGGTACGTTGCTTCATGGGTTCGCCGTAATCTATATCTAATGTATGGATGAAACCAATTTGCTGATGCGCAAAGCTGTGCCCAAGCAATAAGTCATGAGCCCGTTGGCTTAGTATTTTGGCAGTACGCTGTTGCGCTACAAGTTCAGTCATGACATCCATTAATAAAGTATTAAATGCTCTGTGTATTATAACATTAGAAGCGAGTTAAAAAGTTATCAAGCAGTTCTAAGCCTTGATCAGTTAGAATAGCTTCGGGGTGAAACTGCACACCTTCGATTGCTAGTTCTTTATGAAGTAACCCCATAATTTCGTCAAACTCGCCTTGCTCAGTCTGAGTCCATGCGGTTACTTCAAGTTCTTTAGGTAGAGTTTGCTCTTTAACCACTAAAGAATGATAGCGACATACTGTTAACGGGTTAGCTAAGCCTTTAAACACCCCTTTATTAGTATGAACTATGGGTGATGTTTTACCGTGCATTACTTTTTTAGCACGAACTACATCTCCTCCTAAAGCTTGCGCGATAGTTTGATGCCCCAAGCAAATCCCTAAAATAGGATATTGCCCTTTTAGTTGCTCAACAACATTTAGTGAAATACCCGCTTCGTTAGGGGTGCATGGCCCTGGCGATAACACGATGTGCTGCGGGTTTAACTGTTTTATTTGTGCAATGCTTAGCTCGTCATTACGTTTCACTAAAACGTCTTGATCTAAACGCTGAAAATATTGCACTAAGTTGTAAGTAAACGAATCGTAGTTATCGATCATTAACAGCATTACACAACAAACCTTATAAATTATTGACCACTTACTTCACACAAGTGGTACTAAGCGCTGCATTCTACCACTATTAATTAGTCAACATAAATTAGCAAAAAGCGTTAAAAATTAACTCTTTTTGCTAAAAGCTCTTTAAAGTCTCTAGTGGGTACTGGTTTACTTAACCCGAACTCTGCTTAAGAGATTTATTAACGTATTAAATCATGATGATATTTAAATTTATTTTCTCTAGCCAGAGATACCTTGCAGCTTGAGCAATAATATCGAGCTATAAGCTTTTCGCGAGTAGTTAACACTCCTATTTAGGCTGTATACCCCAACAATAAATTATTGACCCTAAAGTACGTGCGTTTATTGATCGCTCTATTAAATACTTTGGTGAAATGCCTTACTGAGCAAAATAAACAGATTGTTTGCTCTACATCAAATTAGCGGCTCAATGGTTGAATTATATCTATGTAAGCCCCAGTGTATTATATGAAAGGCAGTAATTCACTTATACAACTCACTTACTTGTGAGCTCATTTATATCCTATTAAGGAGCGAATATGTTAGGCGAAGACCACTCATTAACAAATGACTTTCCAGAGTACTTAAAGACCATTGCCGAGTTAAATGAAAGCGATACTGAATTTGCAAAAAAAGCAGATAAGTACGACAAGCTAGATAAAGAGATTAGAGTATTAGAGCTCAAAGATGCGCCCATAAGCGATGAGCAAATGCATCAACTAAAACACGAACGTACAGAACTAAAAGATTGGCTATACGAACGCTTGCAGCAAGAGCAGTAATGCAACTAAAAAAAAGAGCTCACTGATGAGGTGAGCTCTTTAGATCAACAATGGGTATTTTCTCTAAAACTTTACAAAGCCACCCACAGGTTTCATAAATACACTGCTTGGGCCTGCAAAGGTTTGTGCAAACTCTTTTGATAGTTGACTAAATACCGTTACTTTATCCATATCAACTACGCTTAAAAATAGTGGGCCACTTTCGCCCCAACCAGCAAGATGCGCTTTAGCAGCATCTTCATCTTGGTAACGCTCGTAAATATGTACACTGCGTTTGTCTTCACTTACTGTCCACTCATACATTAAAGTGCCCGCTTCACTTTTAGCCAAAGTAACTAATCGCGCCATTACCAGTAAAAACTCATCGTATTTACCTTCTTTAATTTGGCCTTGTACTGTCCAGGTAACATGATTTTTCATTATGCTTTGCCTAATTTAAGCTGTGCTAAAATACTGTCTAACGTATCTACTAGTTGTTGATTTTTAGCATTATCAAGTGCATCAACATGAGGAGGCGCAAAGCGTCCTGTATCGTTATCAAAATACAGGCCTGCGGCATCTTTAAATTCATCACTAAGCGCTGCGCGACAAAAAATATTTGCGCCAATTTTTAAATCCCCACCATCTATACCGTAAGCGTCTTTTACCATTTTGCTTCCCAGTAACGATTTAGGGTTTACCGATACAACTAATGGCCCAGTATCTTTAAGCTCAAGCCCTAAATGACGCGACCACATAGTAATAGCCAATTTACTTTGTGCATAAGCCGCACTATCAGAAAGTTCAGTGTTACCTATAAGTGCATTTAAGTTAACGCTTAATTGCGCAGCTGATGACACATTAACCACTCGCGAATCATGACCAAGGACAGGTAACAATAGTTTTGTAAGAAGATATGGCGCAATCGTGTTTACAACAAAGCGAGCATAAAGGCCGTCAATTGTTGTAGCATCAACTAATTGATAAACGCCTGCATTATTAATAAGTACGTCAAGCTGGTTATTATTTTCGGCCAAATCGGCTAATACATTTTTTGCCAAAGTTTGAACTTGGCTCATATCGCTTAAATCAGCAATATAAGTATGTGTACTTGCATTTGGGTATTGCTCGGTTAAAGCTACTTGTAGCGCATTTAGCTTTGCTTGGCTGCGGCCATGTAATAATACGGTGTGACCTTGTGCTAATAACATCTTTGCCGTTTCTAGCCCAATGCCATCGGTTGCGCCGGTAAGTAAAATTGTTTTGTTCATGTTGATCTCTCCTTACTTTATTTTCGCTATATTAGCACCCCGACTTACTGCTGATAATTAGGCCAATAGTTGAATCAGTTTATAGAATTAATTGATAAAGCTAAGCCTATGTTAGTTAATATAAAAGCATTCCTTTAAAAGGCAGGTAAATGTTTAAGCTGAATGTTTTTTATGCTTTTATTTGAATTACCCAGCAATCATAACTATTGTTTTTAAACCCCCTTAATAGTAGTATTTATCATATAAATACACTTTTCGAGAAATAACATGAGAGTTTTAGTTACTGGCGGCATGGGTTACATAGGTAGCCACACATGTATTGCATTGCATGAAGCAGGTATTACGCCTGTTATTTATGATAACTTGTCTAATGCAAGTGCGCGGGTACTTGACCAACTCGAAAAGATTACAGGTACTCGGTTTGAGTTTATATTGGGTGACATTCAAGACGAGCAACAATTTAAACTCGCCCTAAAACATACTAAAGCCGAAGCTGTTTTTCACTTTGCGGCTTTAAAAGCCGTTGGCGAATCAACTGAGCAACCACTGCGTTATTATCAAAATAATGTGTCGGGCACATTAAGCATGTTACAAAACATGCAAGATGAAGGCGTTAACCATATTATATTTAGCTCATCGGCTACGGTGTACGGCGAGCCAGACTACCTCCCTATTGACGAAAAGCATCCTATACGCGCAACTAACCCTTATGGTTGGACTAAAGTCATGGTTGAACAAGCCATGCAAGACGTATGTAATGCCAACAGTCAATTTATGGGTATTGCGCTTCGTTACTTTAACCCAGTAGGTGCACACCCAAGTGGTTTATTAGGTGAAAGCCCTAATGGTATTCCTAATAACTTAATGCCATTTATTGCTCAAACTGCAGTAGGTAAACGCGACGTGGTTAATATTTTTGGTGACGACTACGACACCGAAGACGGTACAGGCGTGCGCGACTATATTCATGTTTTAGATTTAGCTAAAGGTCATGTTGCGGCATTTATGCAGCATAAAACAGATACCGCCTTTCATGCTTACAACTTAGGCACAGGGCAAGGTTATTCTGTGCTTGATATGATCAACGCATTTAGCGCATCAGCCAATAAAGATATTCCGTATAAGATTGCGCCGCGCCGAGCAGGTGATATTGCCTGTAACTACGCCGATGCCACAAAAGCGCAAAACACACTTAACTGGCACGCAGAACTAACACTTAGCGACATGACAAACGACACATGGCGCTGGCAAACTAATTACCCAAGTGGGTTGGAGAGTTAACATGGCTTTATTAGAAAGTACTCACAGACGTAAAAATCCGCTAACGGGTCGTTGGGTATTAGTGTCACCACATCGTAATAACCGCCCATGGTTAGGCGCAACAGAAGCCGTTAACGAAAACGTATTACCAAAACACGATGACAGCTGCCCACTTTGCCCAAGTAATACCCGTGCAAATGGCGACAGTAACCCTGATTACAAATACACACACGTATTTAGAAATGACTTTGGCGCATTAACGCCTAATGCCAGCGAGCAATTACAAAGCTTAGAGTCAGACAGCGATTTATTTATTGCCGACGAAGCCAGTGGCGAATGCCGCGTAATTTGTTTTTCTCCAGAGCATAATAAAACACTACCAGAGCTTAGCCAAAACGCATTGCACGAAGTAGTAAAAACCTGGAAACAAAATTATACAGAGCTTGCACAGCAGTACGAATGTGTACAAGTTTTTGAAAATAAAGGCGAGATCATGGGTTGTTCGCAACCTCATCCTCACGGCCAAGTATGGGCTCACTCGCATTTATCAACCGAAATAGAAGCCGAAGATAACCAGCAGCTTGCCTATTATAAAAAGCATGGCACAGCCATGCTTGCCGATTACGCGCAAAAAGAGCAAGCAGATCAAACACGTGTTGTATTTGAAAACGAACATTGGCTTGTTGTTGTGCCATTTTGGGCAGCGTGGCCGTTTGAAACAATGCTAGTAACTAAAGATAACATTCAAAACTTTAGCCAGCTAAACGATGCGCAAACCGACTCTTTGGCTCAGGCACTTAAAGTATTAACCACTAAGTACGACAACGTATTTAATTGCAGCTTCCCATACTCAATGGGATGGCATAATGCACCTGCTAATAGAAGCTCTGATGAGCAACATTGGCGTTTGCATGCACACTTTTATCCGCCGCTACTTCGCTCTGCTACTGTTAAAAAACACATGGTAGGCTACGAAATGCTAGGCGAAAGCCAACGCGATTTAAGCGCAGAAACCGCTGCTTCTATTTTAAAAGCAGCCAGTACAACACACTATAAAGATACAGCAGGACACACAGATGAAGCTTAACGAATTCCAACAACAATTTTTGTCACTGTATGGCGCGCCTGCTCAAGGTATTGCTGCAGCACCGGGGCGTGTAAACCTCATTGGCGAATTTACCGACTACAACGACGGTTTTGTTTTACCGTGTTCGTTAGAGTTTCGTACCCAAGTAATGTTTAAAGAGCGCGACGACAATATTATTACTGTGCATTCTTTAAATTACCCAGGCGAAAAAGACAGCTTTAGTGTTGATGAAGAAATCACTGAAGGCCAGTCGCAATGGGGTAACTACATTCGTGCTGTGACTTATGCTCTTAAAAGAGCGGGCTACACACTGCGTGGCGCCGATCTACTAATTGACAGTAACTTACCGCAAGGTAGTGGCTTGTCATCATCGGCAGCACTAGAAGTTGCAGTTGGCGGTATGTTTAACCATATTGCACAGCTTGGTTTACCGCCAGAGCAAATTGCGCTATTTGGCCAAGAAGCCGAAAATGACTTTATGCATTGCCAATGCGGCATTATGGATCAGCTTATTTCAGCTAAAGGCGAGAACGGTCATGCACTATTAATCGACTGTGAAAACTTAGCAACCAAATCAGTTAAAGTTCCTGATGATTTAAATATTGTTATTGTTAACTCTAACTACCCGCGTAAGTTGGTTGATAGCGAGTACAACCAGCGCCGCATTGACTGCGAACAAGCTGCTGTAAAAATGGGTGTAGAAACACTTCGCCAAGCCACCATGGCTGGCCTGCAAGCAGTAAAAGCAACATTAAGCGAAAACGAATATAAACGTGCACACCACGTAATTAGCGAAAACGACCGTGTAATTGCAGCAACAACTGCACTACAAAATAATGATATGGATGCACTTCGTACGCTAATGGCAGCATCGCACCAATCACTTAAACACGATTTTGAAGTAACCGTACCTGCAACCGATGGCCTAGTAGAAATTTGTAAAGAAGCGATGGGCGATCGCGGCGCAGTACGTATGACAGGGGGTGGTTTTGGTGGTGCTATTGTATGTTTATGTCGTGATGCGGAAGTACCTCTTATTAAAGCAACGGTTGAGCAGCACTACTTTGAACGCTTTAACTTAAATGCTGATATTTATGTATGTTCAGCGGGCTCAGGATTACAAATTACGTCTTTTTAAATAAAACTAAGGAATAAGCATGGCAAAGGTTAATTGGGGAATTATTGGGTGTGGCAATATAGCTCACACCTTTGCTAAAAGCATTGCGTATTGTAATGATGCACAGCTTATTGGCGCGGCTTCAACGAGTATGCAGCGCGCTAAAGAATTTGCCACACCGTACAATATTCAAGGCTATGAGAGCTATCAAGCTCTTATGCAGTGCCCAAATATAGATGCCGTATATATTGCCAATACGCACGATCAACACTTTAAAACTATCGCCCAATGCTTAAAACACAATAAGCACGTGCTAAGCGAAAAACCAATTACCGTTAATGCTAAGCAGTTACAAAGCCTCACTAAGCTTGCCAAGCAACAAAACTGCTTTTTAATGGAAGGCGTTTGGATGCGGTTTTTACCAGCTATAGTAAAATTACAACAGCTCCTAAGTGAAGGTGTTATTGGTAATGTGCACAGTGTTAATGCCAACTTTAGTTTACCTGGCAGCTTTGCCGACACTCACCGATTAATGAACCCTGTTACAGCGGGTGGCGCCCTGCTCGATTTAGGTATTTATCCTATTTCGATTGCTGATGTGGTATTTAATAAAACCCCTGAACACATCAAATCCTTTGTACATAAAAGCACAACCGGCGTTGATGAGCGAAGCACTGCTATAGTTGATTACGGTAACGGGCAATTTGCATCTCTTGCCAGCGCACTGCAGCAAAATGGCCCAACAGAAGCATGTATTAATGGTGAGCTTGGCTATATTCGAATACCTCAGTTTGTAGGTGCAAAAACACTAGAGCTACATATAAGTGGCCAAGACCCTAAATACTTTGAATACAACTTTAGCGACGATGAAAACTTTAAGTTTGAAATTGCACATGTCACGCAGTGTATATTACAAAAACAAACCCAAAGCAGCGTGTTGCCACTAAGTACTAGCTTACGAGTTATAAATATAATGGATACCTTGCGAGCACAATGGCAACTGCAATATAGCAATGCCGTCGAGTCGGCTGAACTGACTAATTAAAAAATAAAAATACACAACAAGGACACACAATGACACACACACTCAAGGCGCTTTCAAAAGCCATATTACTTGCTACGTGCAGTTTATCTGTCAGTGTAGCTGTTGCTGAATCTAATAAACCAGAGCAGCTATATCCGCCAATCACTAGCGAAGTACTCCCAGAACTTGCAGCTAAAGGTGGCTACAATGTAGGTGTGAAAACACTTGATTTAGTTAACCCTGCGCAATTTGACCCCGCTACCCAAGGTCAAAAAGATCGTCCTTTAAAAGTAGAGGTGTGGTATCCGGCTGCAAATACAGCAAAAGCGCCACTTACCAGCTACACAGATGAAACTCGCTCAGGTAAAGAGTTTACTTTGCAAGCCGATGCAATGCGTGATGTCGCCATTAATAATAAAGAGCACTACCCTGTCATTGTGCTTTCGCACGGTTATACCGGTTACCGTACAATTATGTACTACCTTGGCGAGCATTTAGCATCGCACGGTTACATTGTTGTTGCACTTGATCATACTGATTCGACCAATGCCGATGTTGATTTTGAAAACGCACCATTCTCTGGCTTTTTTAGTACGCTTATAAATCGCTCACGCGATCAGCAGTTTGTTATTAATTACTTTAATGAGCAAAACAACTTTGCAAGCAAGCAGGTAGATAACAAAAGCGCAGGCGTAATTGGTTACTCAATGGGTGGCTATGGCGCTGTAAATACGATAGGTGGTTGTTACGCTTTTAATGAGCAAACTACGGCTATGTTTACGGGTATGAAAGACCCTGCTCAAATTGAAAAAGTACAGCAATTACTAAACAGCTGCGCTGGTGGGCAATACCAAAACCCAAAAGTAGACCCACGTATAAAAGCGATGGTGGCCTTTGCCCCATGGGGCGGACAGCACGCTATATTTGATGACAAAGCGATGGAAAAAATTAAAGTACCTTCGCTTTATATAGCCGGTAACCTAGATGACATTTCAGGCTATGAAGGCATTAAAAGTCTTTATGAACAAACAGGCAGCAAAGATAAGTACATGCTTACTTACAAAAATGCACGCCATAATATTGCACCACACCCAGCCCCTGCTATTGCACAAAGCAGCAGTGAGCTAGATATAGGCCATTACTACGAGCCTTCGTGGTCTATGCGCACACTAAACGAAATCAACAAACACTTTGTACTTGCCATGATGGATTGCCACGTAAAAGGCATAGCCAGCGAGTGTAAATACTTAGATTTACCACAAAACGGCGACCAAGCTGTTGTTGATGGTAAGCCGCTGCCACAGTGGCGCGGGTTTGATAATCGCTTTTCTACCGGTATGGATTGGCAACAAGCTAAACCTCACACCAAGTAATAATAAGCTTTAAGCGGCTGTTTTAATCAATAGCCGCGTACGCCCTTAAAATAATGCAAAAATAAAACGCCTTTTATATAAAAGAGTTACCAACAAATATTAGCGTGTTTATTTTTTAATCTGCTATTTTAAGAAAAAACCATTGCCATTAACTTCGGTTAAAGGCAATCTAGTCATATATAAGATAAGATAAATAACACAAATATCATGTCCAAATACATACTCTCAATTGATCAAGGAACCACAAGCTCTCGGGCCATCTTGTTTACAAAAGATGCAGACGTTTTTGGTACAGCACAACAAGAATTTTCGCAGCATTTTCCACAAAATGGTTGGGTAGAACACGACCCTAACGATATTTGGCAAACAGTGCTTAGCACTAGTCGCGAAGTGTTAACTAAAAACGATGTAAAGCCTGAAGAAATTATTGCCATTGGCATCACCAACCAACGCGAAACCACTTTGGTGTGGAACAAAAAAACAGGCAAAACAATTTATAACGCTATTGTATGGCAAGACCGTCGCACCAGTGACTATTGCGAAAGCCTAACAACTGATGAGCTTTGCCAAACAATAAGCGAAAAAACAGGCTTATTGCTCGACCCTTATTTTTCGGCCACTAAAATTCGTTGGATTTTAGATAACGTTGAAGGCGCACGCGAACAAGCCCTTGCAGGTGAGCTCGCCTTCGGTACGGTTGACACTTACCTACTTTGGCAGCTAACAGGCGGCAAAGAGCACCGCACCGATGCAACCAATGCATCGCGCACCATGTT
Organism: Pseudoalteromonas sp. C8; assembly: GCF_011378685.1. NCBI lineage: Bacteria > Pseudomonadati > Pseudomonadota > Gammaproteobacteria > Alteromonadales > Pseudoalteromonadaceae > Pseudoalteromonas > Pseudoalteromonas sp. C8. Next base: position 106,534 of record NZ_WTKT01000011.1, on the reverse strand, counting down.
ATTTAATATTCACACCCAGCAGTGGGATCAAGAGCTTCTAGAGTTATTCGATATTCCAGAATCTATGCTGCCAGAAGTAATGGATTCAGCTGACGAGTTTGGTTCAACCAGCGCTGATATTTTTGGCGCGCCAATTCGCGTATGTGGTATTGCAGGCGATCAACAAGCTGCGCTTGTTGGCCACGCATGTTTTGAACAAGGCATGGCTAAAAGTACTTACGGTACTGGCTGTTTTTTAATGCTTAACACTGGCGAAAAAGCACTGACCTCAGAAAACCGCTTACTGACCACTGTTGCTTATAGATTAAACGGCAAGCCAACTTACGCCATTGAAGGCAGTATATTTATGGCTGGCGCAACTATGCAGTGGATTGTTGAAGGCTTAAAACTACTTAGCCATGCTGGCGAAAGTGAATCGATGGTCAAAGATGTACCGCTCGATCATGGTGTATTTTTAGTGCCTTCGTTTACGGGTTTAGGTGCTCCTTATTGGGACCCTAATGCACGTGGCGCTATTTTAGGGCTAACACGCGATTCGGGTATTAGCACCATAGTTGCCGCAGCGCTGCAATCAGTTGGTTACCAGACCAAAGATTTACAAAAAGCGATGGAGCGTGATGGTCTTCGCCCAAGTGTGCTTCGTGTAGATGGCGGTATGGTAAAAAATAATTGGGTTATGACCTTTTTATCAAACATTTTAGGCGCAACAGTTGAGCGCCCAACTGTGACCGAAACCACTTCTTTAGGCGTAGCATATTTAGCAGGCTTACAAACAGGTGTGTACGAGTCAACTGAGCAGTTATCTAAAATGTGGACATGCGACCGTCGTTTTGAGCCAACTATGAGCGCCGACGAACGTAACGATTTATATGCAAAATGGCAACACTGCGTTGCTCAAGTATGTTTAACGAATAAAAACTGTCCAGAGTAAGTACTAAGTGGCTAAGCCAATACTTTAGCCACTTCGCCTTTTTAACTTAGCCAATAGCTAGATTTAAAGGGATGCTTTACTGCTTTAAATTGAAAATGGATCAGCGTCAAAATTAACGAATAAAAAACTGGGTTTTCTATTGTCAAATGAAAACAGCAGCTTTATGATGCTTATGTCTTATTTATATTACAAATAAAAAGGTTAGCTCGGTGGAATTAGCAGATAACGAATATGACTTACTAGTCATCGGTGGCGGTGTAAACGGCACTGGAATAGCAGCTGATGCAGCAGGCAGAGGGTTAAAAGTACTCTTGTGCGAACAATCAGACCTTGCCTGTGCAACATCTTCAAACAGTTCTAAGCTGATCCACGGTGGTCTGCGCTACCTTGAGCATTACGAATTTAGATTAGTAAAAGAAGCCCTAGCAGAGCGAGAAGTGCTACTTAAGAACGCACCTCACATTATGTGGCCACTAACCTTTAGATTGCCGCATCAAAAGCATTTACGCCCTGCGTGGATGATTCGCATTGGTTTGTTTATGTATGACAACCTAGCGAAACGCGAAACACTTGCGGGTTCTCGAAGCATTAAATTTGGTGAAAATAGCGTTTTAGAACCCTCTATTACCAAAGGGTTTGAATACTCTGATGGCTGGGTTGACGATTCTCGCTTAGTCGTTTTAAACGCCCTTGCAGCGCAGGAAAAAGGCGCCGTTATTACCACACAAACTAAGTGTGTAAATGCTAAACGTGAGCAAGGTAAATGGCAGGTAACGCTTGAGCAGCAAAAGAGTAAAGCTAAATACACCATTTCTGCCAAAGGCATTGTTAATGCTGCGGGTCCTTGGGTAGCTAAATTATTTGATGAAGCCCTAACAGAAAAATCACCACAAAATATTCGCCTTGTAAAAGGTAGTCACATTGTAGTGCCTCGCATTCACGATGAGAAACAAGCTTATATTTTACAAAATAAAGATCAGCGCATTGTGTTTGTTATTCCGTTTGAAGATGACTTCTCACTTATTGGCACAACCGATGTAGAACACAAAGGTGAAGCACAAGACGTTAAAATTAGTGATGAAGAAATTGATTACTTAATTGATATTACTAATACCTACTTTAAACAACCGATTAAACGCGAAGACATAGTACATACCTTTTCAGGTGTACGCCCATTACTTGATGACGAATCAGTTAATGCACAAGCCGTTACTCGCGATTATAAATTAGAGCTTTCGAGTGATGCTAAGCAAACACCTCTACTGAGTGTGTTTGGTGGAAAAATTACAACTTATCGCAAACTTGCCGAAGCTGCGGTTAATAAGCTTGAAGACTTTTACCCACAAATGAGCAAAGCGTGGACCAAGCATAGCTCGCTCCCTGGTGGTGATTTTAGCTCTGTAGAAGCACTTAAATCAGAGCTAAAAGCAAAATACGAATGGCTACCTGAAATAACACTTAAACGTTTTGTACGCACTTATGGTACTCGTGCTAAACATATATTAGGTAGTGCAACTGGGTTGAGTGATTTAGGCCAAGATTTTGGCCATGGTTTATTTGCAGCAGAAGTAGATTACTTGCTAAATGAAGAGTGGGCAGAAAACGCATACAATATTTTATGGCGCCGCAGCAAATTAGGACTACGTTTTAATGAGGCACAAGTTGCTGCGCTTAATGATTATATTGAGCAAAGCAAAGCGGCTAAAATTGCTTAATAACCGCTAAAGTAATTGGCTGTTATAGTCCTAAAAACTTCCCGTGCAACCCCTTTATAATTTAATTATTATAGAGGGGTTTATTTTTTTGACTCTAAATTAAATAAGTAATTAAAGCCGCTTAGCGTGGCTGTTTTAATATCAAACTCAACACACTTAACACCAATTTGTTTAAGCGCTGTGGTAAAACACTTATTAAGCTGCTTTGTGCCAATCACCACAACTTGTGTATCACTCAATAATTGCCATTCGCTAGCATGGCGAGCTGCTCGTACATCACTGCCAATTAATACACCCGACAAATAGGCTTTAGCTTGTACTGGCGTTAACTCCTTTGAAAGCTGGCGTGTACGCACACTAAAAATACCATGTGCCAAGTTACCGCTATCACTACCTAAAGTTAGCTCACAGCCTTGCTCAAATGCTTTAAAATCAAAATCACCTTCTGCGCAGTCGTTAGGAATTAAAACACTTTGATGACATAACAAATCATATAACTCGCCGGTCATGGCTGTTTTAAAGCAAATGATTTCGCCGTTGTTTATAAGCACCCATTTAGTATGTGTACCAGGTAAACATAATAATATTTTACCTTGTTGATACTCTGGATTTTGTTTTAAAAACCCTAAAATTTGCAGCTCTTCGCCGCGCATTACATCAAATAAGCTATTTTGCAGCGTACACTTTGTGCCAGGTAACGCTTTAATAATATGTCCATCGCAATCAAAGCTAACCGCAGCATTAAGTAGCCCTTCAGGATTAATTGGGCATTCTAAATATGGCGTTTCGTGCCAGCCGATGCTTGAGGTAATTTGCCCTGCAATATATATAGGTAAACTGCCATATTCTTGCTTCCACACTGCAATGGTGTCGATTAGGGTTTGCTCAAAATTTTGATTCGCCTTAACAACGCCAGGGCCATCACGTTGTGCTAATAATTTAAGTGTTGATTGCGCTTGTACTTCGCACAAATAAGCACGTAAATGGCTCGTGCCCCAGTCAACAGCGATAAAAAGAGATGAATTAGCCAAGCTTTAAAGCCTCCCACCGTCGATTTTAATACTCTGCCCGGTGATCATACTGCTTTCATCGGCGGCTAAAAAGAGTGCCAAATTAGCAACATCTTCAGGGGTTACTAATTTTTTAAGCGCCATGGCTTCCATCCACTTAACTTGCTCTTCTTCGGTAAACCAGCTTGCTAGTTGACGGTCGGTGGCCACCCACCCTGGCAAAATAGCGTTAACGCGAATACCAAACTCGCCGTAATCGCGAGCCAATGCCTTAGTCATACCAATTAGCCCTGCTTTTGCGGTTACATAGCCGGCCATTTGTGGCTGGCCCATAATCGCGTTAATAGAGCTAAAATTAATGATACTACCGGCTCCATCGCCTTTCATAAAAGACATAGCAACTTGAGAGGCAAAAAATGCAGGGTTTAAGTTTATTTGTAAGCACTGATCCCAGTCTTGCACTGTAACGTCTTCGCTCGCTTGGCGGCGGTCGTTCGCTACATTATTAACTAATACATTAATGGCACCAAAAGCGGCGCATGCATCCACAAGTGATTGCTGAAGTGCATGAGAGTCAGTTACATCAACTTGCCTATACCATAGTTTTGCATTGGGTAAATCACGAATAAGCGATTGCGCTGCCTTATCATCAATATCTATAAATGCTACTTTTGCATTTTGGTTTACAAAGGATTTAACCATTGCTCTGCCAATGCCTGATGCACCGCCTGTAATAAAAATAACTTTACCAGAAAGACTATGATATTGAGCTAGGGTGTTCAAATTCAACTCTCCATACAGCGCATTTTCAATTTCATTTAAACTCTTTATAAACTTACATTTACAGTATAAAGAGCCAAACTAAGTTGTTATTGCTGTGTTAAAATATTTAGCTAATTAAAAGTTTATATCATATCCTTGAGTACATTAATATGATATATGATATATAATAAAGCAATATATCAACTCGGAATCCTGCGCAATGAAAAGCCAACCCCGTCAAAATTTAACACAACAATTAACCCACGATTTGGGTTTTGCTATTGTGCGTGGTGTTTACCCTGTAAGCGAAGGCCTGCCTTCTGAAGCCGATTTATGTATAAAGTATGATGTAAGTCGCAGCGCTACCCGCGAAGCGGTAAAAATGCTCTCTGCTAAAGGATTAATTTCTTCTCGTCCTAAGCAAGGTATTCGTGTATTACCTGAAAGTAGCTGGAACATGTTTGATACCGACGTACTACGTTGGATTTTAAGCAGCAAGCCATCACTGTCATTATTAAAAGAGTTTACTCAAGTACGCGTTGCCCTTGAACCACAAGCAGCCGCTCTTGCTGCACTAAATGCAACTGCTGAACAACTCGCTGAAATTGATAACGCCTTAGCCCGCATGGCTGAAGCAGACGAAGGCTTGGACGATCCACTAGAAGCTGACATTGCTTTTCATACCAGCATATTAGTTGCCAGTAACAATCGCTTTTTTGTGCAGTTAACTGAGTTTATTAGTACTGCCCTTAGAGTAAGTATTCGTTATACAAACCACATTAAAGGTGTACCGGGCGCAGACGTTGCTAAACACGCTGATATTTTAGAAACCATAAAGTCACGCGATCCTGAACGCGCTAAAAAAGCAGTAGAAACAATTTTAGAAGAAGCACTACAGTTAATTGAATCTAAATTAGTTTAATGTTATTTCAACATATTGTATAAATATTGAGTCCATCGAATTTACTCTTTGCAGTACATTCGATGGACTTTTTTATTGCCTATAAGGCTTAATACCAATCCGCAATAATACTTAATCATTTTGCGGGGCTAAACGTGTCGCTACCTGCGTTAAAAAATTCTCATTTACGACTGCATGGATGCAGAAGGTAGAGCAATGCAGGAGCAATTGCCGAGAACAACTAAATAGCGAATTTTTTGCCTAGCTACCAACACGTTTTTCCGCCCTCAAAATAGATCATTTAATTAAGCGAACTGGTATAAATTACAGGCATTAAAAAATCCGATATCAGTCTCCTGATATCGGATTTTTAATTATTTAAATCAGCTTAATAACTCTGGTTACTAACTGAGATAAAACGCCTTTTACAGGCTAGAATTACAATCCTAATTTCTTCTCAAGATAGTGGATGTTAGTACCACCATTTTGGAAGTTTTCATCTGCAAGAATTCTCTTATGCAAAGGAGTATTAGTTTTAATTCCGTCAATTACTAGCTCGTTAAGTGCATTGCGCGCGCGGGCAATAGCTACATCACGGTTTTCACCGTAAGTAATTAACTTACCAATCATTGAATCGTAATGTGGTGGAACCGTGTAGTCAGCGTAAATATGGCTGTCCCAACGAATACCTAAACCACCTGCTGGATGGAAACGTGTAATTTTACCCGGTGACGGGATAAACGTTTCAGGATCTTCAGCATTAATACGACACTCAATAGCATGACCACGAATAACAACGTCGTCTTGAGTAAATGATAACGGTTGACCCGCTGCAATTTTTAACTGCTCTTTCACTAAATCGATACCAGTAACCATTTCAGTTACAGGGTGTTCAACCTGAATACGTGTATTCATTTCGATGAAGTAAAACTCGCCGTTTTCGTATAAAAACTCAAACGTACCTGCACCGCGGTATCCAATTTCGATACATGCACGTGTACAGCGCTCGCCAATGAATTTACGCGTTTCAGCAGTAATTCCTGGTGCTGGAGCTTCTTCAACTACTTTTTGGTGACGACGTTGCATAGAACAATCACGTTCACCTAAATGTACTGCATTACCTTGGCCGTCTGCTAATACTTGAACTTCGATGTGGCGTGGGTTTTCAAGGAATTTTTCCATGTAAACCATGCTATTACCAAAGAATTGCTTAGCTTCTTGCTGTGTTAATGCAATTGAATCAATAAGTTCAGATTCGCTGCGAACAACACGCATACCACGACCACCACCGCCACCAGCAGCTTTGATGATTACCGGGTAACCGATACGCTTAGCGATTTGCATGTTGCGTTCTTTATCATCTGATACTGGACCGTCAGAGCCAGGAACACATGGAACGCCGGCTTTACGCATTGCTGCGATAGCAGACACTTTATCACCCATAAGGCGAATAGTGTCGCCACGAGGACCGATAAATACAAAACCACTTTGCTCAACTTGGTCGGCAAAATCAGCATTTTCTGCAAGGAAACCGTAACCAGGATGAATCGCTACAGCGTCAGTTATTTCAGCCGCAGCAATAATGCGCGGAATATCTAAATAACTTTCAGTTGCTGATGGTCTACCAATACAGATGGTTTCATCTGCAAGCAATACATGCTTAAGATCGCGATCTGCCGTTGAATGCACAGCAACCGTTTTGATCCCAAGCTCTTTGCAGGCGCGCAATATACGAAGTGCAATTTCACCTCGGTTTGCAATGACTACTTTATCTAACATTAGAGTTGGCCTTTTAGGTTACGCTATTATTCAATGATGAATAGAGGTTGATCAAATTCTATTGGCTCGCCATTTTCAGCTAAGATAGCTCTTACTGTACCGGCTTTATCTGATTCAATTTGGTTCATCATTTTCATAGCTTCGATAATACAAAGTGTATCGCCAACTTTAACTTGCTGACCAACTTCTACATATGCTGGAGCTTCAGGAGACGCAGCAGAGTAAAAAGAACCAACCATTGGTGATTTAACTTGATGACCCGTTGGCTCAGCTGGTGCTGCTTCAACAGCTACAGGAGCCGCTGCAACTGGTGCTGCTGGCGCTGGTGCATATTGCTGTGGAGCAAATTGCGGGTAACCTGGGCCTGCACTCATGTTGTTACGGTTAATACGTACTGATTCTTCACCTTCAGTGATTTCTAGCTCAGCAATACCTGATTCTTCTACTAATTCGATAAGCTTCTTTATCTTGCGAATATCCATTACACGACCCGCCTGTAAGTTGTTTGTGTGTTAATTTAAATTAAATTGCGCTTTGCAACCGGTTAACAGCGGCGTTTAATGCTGCCTGATAACCCATTGCACCTAATCCACATATTACGCCTTGTGCCACATCAGAAAAATACGAATGATGACGAAAGGCTTCACGTGCGTGCACATTACTTAAGTGCACCTCAAAAAACGGAATATCAACACTCAACAGTGCATCACGTAATGCGACGCTAGTATGCGTAAATGCAGCTGGGTTGATAATTATGTAATCAACCGCTTGCCAAGCATCGTGAATTCGTTCGATGAGTGCTTGCTCACTATTACTTTGAAAATGCGTTAACTCAACATCTAGACTATTAGCAGCACTGGTTAGCTCCTCCATAATCTCACTCAGCGTCTGAAAACCGTATTTATCCGGTTCACGTTTACCAAGCATGTTTAAATTTGGACCATTTATAACTAAAAGGTTAAATTTTGCAGCCATAATACGCGATATATCCTATAAGTAATGAGTTAAGCGGTTACTAACTAGTTTTTCACTTTTAAGTAAGCAGAAAAAGCAATGTAGCAACAATTTCTCACGTTAACCAACTATTATAGTGATTTCGACGTAAATAGCAGCAAAATACTGGTCTTATCAGTGTCGTGGGTACAAATATAAGAAGAATTAAGAAGGTGCCACTTAGTCAATTCAAGTGGCACTATTGCACTATTATTGTGCGCTGGCGCGCACAACTGCTAGGTGTTTAGCAAAGTCCTCTGCATTTAAAAAGCCCGTTACGCGCTGCGTACTAAGCTCTTGTCCTTGAGTATTAAAAAACAAAATACTAGGTAAACCAAACACCGTGTACTCTTCCATTAGCTCAATTGTTTTATTATCACTCTCAGTTAAATCAATTTGAATAAGCTGATAGTGGCTAAACTCACTTTGCACTTTGGCATCAGGAAAGGTGTAATGTTCAAACTCTTTACACGCCACACACCAGTCGGCATACAAATCGACCATAACCATTCGACCTTCGTCGTTTGCTTGTGCAACTGCTTCTTTTAGTTCTGCTAAATCAGCAACCTGTTTAAACTCATTATTTTGTGAGCTTACCTGTACTGTTTGTACTTGTACTGGCCAAAAGTAGTTTTTAGTTAACGTAAAGCCTGTAATAACTAATAGAGTTGCAGCAAACCATAATGCAGTTTTTAACTTGCTTTGTGTTTGGCTACTTTGCCAATGATGTAAGTACAGTGCTGTTGCTAATGCAAGCACACCTGCCATTAATAATATAATGTCGGCGCTTACTAGTCGCTCAAGTAATATAAGCGGCACAACGAGCATCACAAAACCAAACAAGGTTTTAACTTGCTCCATCCAACCACCCGCTTTAGGAAGCAATTTACCGCCAGATGTACCAAGTAATAAAAGTGGTAACCCCATACCTAAACTGAGCACGTACAGTGTTAAACCACCTACTAAGTAATCACCACTTTGCGCTACAAATAACAGTGCCGCCGACAATGGCGCAGTAGTACAAGGTGATGCTATTAAGCCCGAAAGTACACCCATTAAAAATACGCCAACGTAGTTGCCGCCTTTTTGGTTGTTACTTACTTGGGTTAGCTTGCTCATCATACTGCTTGGCAGTTTAATTTCGTACCAACCAAACATCGACATAGCCAATAATACAAACAATAAACTAAAGCTGATTAACACAAATGGATGCTGTAAATACCCCTGCACTTGCCCACCAAGCGCAGCAACAACTAAGCCAAGCGCTGCATAGGTAACTGCCATACCTTGTATATATACAAACGACAACGCAAACGCTTTTTTAGTTGAAAGGTTTTGCTGACCCGCAATTAAGCTCGACAAAATAGGAAACATTGGAAATACGCACGGCGTAAAAGCAAGGCCTACACCAACAGCAAAAAATATGAGTAAATTAGTTATTAAGCTCTGACTGGCTAATTGCTCAGTAAAAGTCAGTTCTTTTTCGGTGTCACCTGAGTTTGTTGTAGGTTCAGTCGTTGGATCGTTGAGTGCTGCAAATGTACTTTGCGCTGTTGCCGCTTCATCTGTAGCGCTATTTTGATCTACATTTTTAATCTGTGCGCCACTAATTACACTAAGTGGAATGCTAATCACTTCTGGTGGATAACAAAGCCCCGCTTTTGCACAGCCCTGATAGCGAACTTTAACAACCGCTCCCTCAGTGATATTACTTAACTTACTAACAACGCTCGCGGTATTAAAAAAGACTTCTGTTTTACCAAAAAATTCATCTTCAATAATTTCGCCACTACCCGAGTCACCTACTTGAATGTTTGCGCCCTTGGCAATGATTTCTATTTTCTTTTTATATAAATAATAGTCTGGCGCTATATCCCAACCTACAAACAAGGTGCTGCCTTGCTGATCAAAGTCAAATACAAACGCTTGGTCTACAGGTAAAAAAGTGTGTTGAGGAGGCCCAAGTAGATCACCAAGCACATTATTAGTCGCAGCCTTTACAGGTACGGTTAATAATGTAACCAACAATAAAAAGAAAAAACGCATTAATTCAGTACCTCGTCCATCCAATTAAAATACGCCAAATTTCCCGTAGAAACTTCTAAAACCTGAATCTCTGGCACTTCGTAGCTATGTAACTCTTTTATTGTTAGAAACACATCGTTCATTTTGTCTGATTTCGTTTTTATAAGTAGCTTAGCTTCAGTTGCTTCTGCAACTTCGCCTTCCCACATATAAATAGAGCCCATGTTAGGTAAAATATTTACACAAGCAGCTAGTTTTTTTTCTACCAACGCCCTTGCAAGTGTGCGTGCTTCTGCTTCGTCTTTGCAGGTCGTAAAAATCATTTTAAAATGCGTAGTCATTATGAACCTATACTTATTGGACAGTGTCTATCATCATAGTATCTGATAGCCGATACAATGTGTAGACGCTAAAATATCAGTAAAATGACGATACCTATGCCCTAACCTTGAAAAGAGACCTCGTCACCCTCATTTATATTTCATCAACTCTTTTGAGTGTCATTATTTAGAGAGCGCTATGTTTAGATTTTTATTTGTGTTGTTTATTATCATCCCTATTATCGAAATCGCTTTGCTGATTCAAGTAAGCGACGTGATTGGCGGATTTGCAACAATTGCACTTGTTGTTATTACGGCGATTTTAGGTGCCAAAATGGTTAAAACACAAGGTATGGGGGCGCTGCAAAACGTACAAGCGCAAATGGCGCAAGGGCAAATGCCAGCCAAAGAATTATTTACCGGAATATGCGTTGTAATTGCAGGTGTATTACTCCTTACTCCTGGCATTATGACTGACGTATTTGGGCTACTATTATTAACCCCTGCAATTCGTAACAAATTGGCTGCAGGCCTTGCTAGCCAAGCAACTGTTAGAATGAGCGCAGGCATGCAACAAGGGCCATCGCCGTTTGCTGGGCAGCAACATGCTGAACGAGAGCAAGGGCAAATGGAACGACCAACCACTATTGATGGTGAATATGAGCGAAAAGATTAAAAATTTATCGTTTTTTCTCTTGGAATTTTTCACTCTACCCCCATTAATGAATGCAAATTAGAAAAGCTTTTTTCTGTACTGTTCAGAAACTGTTAGGAGAACTAAAAAACATGAACATTCGTCCTTTACAAGATCGCGTAATCGTTAAACGTCTAGAAGAAGAAACAAAATCTGCTGGCGGTATTGTATTAACTGGCTCTGCAGCTGAAAAATCAACTCGCGGAGAAGTTGTAGCCGTAGGTAATGGTCGCGTTTTAGAAAACGGTGACGTGAGAGCGTTAGAAGTTAAAGCCGGTGACACTGTGTTATTTGGCTCATATGTTGAAAAAGTTGAAAAGATCGAAGGTCAAGAGTACCTGATCATGCGTGAAGATAATATTTTAGGCATTGTAGGCTAAACCTACTTTTCATTTATAAACATTTAAGAATTTAGAGGAATTTAAAACATGGCAGCAAAAGAAGTACTTTTTGCAGGTGACGCACGCGCTAAAATGCTAACTGGCGTAAACATCCTGGCAAACGCAGTAAAAGTTACATTAGGTCCTAAAGGCCGTAACGTTGTACTAGATAAATCATTTGGCTCACCAGTTATCACTAAAGATGGTGTATCTGTAGCAAAAGAAATCGAACTTGAAGACAAGTTTGAGAACATGGGCGCACAAATGGTTAAAGAAGTTGCATCTAAAGCAAATGATGCAGCCGGCGATGGTACAACTACCGCTACAGTACTTGCACAGTCTATTGTTAATGAAGGCCTTAAAGCTGTTGCAGCAGGCATGAACCCAATGGATCTTAAGCGCGGCATCGACAAAGCAGTTATTGCTGCTGTTGCAGAGCTTAAAGCGTTATCTGTTCCTTGTTCTGATACTAAAGCAATTGCACAAGTAGGTACTATTTCAGCTAACTCTGATAAAGAGATTGGCGATATCATTGCACAAGCAATGGAAAAAGTAGGCCGTAACAGTGGTGTTATTACTGTAGAAGAAGGTCAATCACTTGAAAACGAACTAGATGTTGTTGAAGGCATGCAGTTTGACCGTGGTTACTTATCTCCTTACTTTATCAACAGCCCAGAAAAAGGCACTGTTGAGCTAGATAACCCATTTATTCTACTTGTAGATAAAAAAATATCTAACATCCGTGAATTATTACCAACATTAGAAGCGGTTGCTAAAGCAAGTAAACCACTACTAATCATCGCAGAAGACCTTGAAGGCGAAGCACTAGCTACATTAGTAGTTAATAACATGCGCGGTATTGTTAAAGTATCAGCAGTTAAAGCACCTGGTTTTGGCGACCGTCGTAAAGCAATGCTACAAGATATCGCTGTATTAACTGGCGGTACTGTTATTTCTGAAGAAATAGGCTTAGAGCTTGAAAAAGCAACAGTTGAAGACCTAGGTACAGCTAAGCGCGTAATTATCACTAAAGATGATACAACAATCATTGATGGTGCTGGTGAAGAAGCGGGTATTAGCGGCCGTGTTTCACAAATTAAAGCACAAATCGAAGAAGCAACATCAGACTACGATAAAGAGAAACTACAAGAGCGCATGGCTAAATTAGCTGGCGGTGTTGCAGTAATCAAAGTAGGTGCTGCTACTGAAATGGAAATGAAAGAGAAAAAAGACCGCGTTGAAGATGCATTAAATGCAACTCGTGCAGCGGTTGAAGAAGGCGTAGTACCTGGTGGCGGTGTTGCACTTGTACGTGCAGCTAGCAAGCTGGTAGATTTAGTTGGCGACAACGAAGATCAAAACCACGGTATTAAAGTTGCACTTCGTGCAATGGAAGCACCACTTCGTCAAATCGTAACTAACGCTGGCGAAGAAGCATCAGTTGTAATTAACGCAGTTAAAGGCGGCGACGGTAACTTTGGTTACAACGCAGCAACTGGCGAATACAACGACATGATTGAAATGGGTATCCTAGATCCAACTAAAGTAACACGCTCTGCATTACAGTTTGCAGGGTCTATTGCGGGTCTAATGATCACTACTGAAGCAATGGTAGCTGAAATCCCAAAAGATGAAGCTGGTGGCGCTGATATGGGTGGCATGGGCGGAATGGGTGGTATGGGCGGCATGATGTAATCATCCTCTAAACACCTAGCTCAAATAAAAACCCAGCTTCGGCTGGGTTTTTAGCTATTGGGCACAAATAAAGTAAAAGCCACAGGTGTGGCTAATTAATAAAATGACTTCGCGTATCCCTTTGCTTCTTAAATGCATGCCAAGCCATACTCAGAGTTAATTTTATTTATTAAAAATTATTAAGGATATTAAGATGAATAAAAAACCTGAACTAATCATCTCATCACTCGATGCAGATAGATTGTATGACTTAATGGAATCATTGCCTGCAGGTAGCTTTGCTAATAAAGAAGAATTGGAAGCTGAACTGGCACGAGCAACAATAGTCGAACCTAAAGATATGCCATCGTCAGTTGTAACGATGAACTCAACTGTAAACTTTATTGTTGAGTCTTCTAAAGAAGAATTTACGTTAACCTTGGTGTACCCGAAAAACAGTGACTCTAGCGGCGATAAAATATCGATATTATCACCCGTTGGTAGCGCATTACTTGGGCTAAACCAAGGCGACGAAATTGAGTGGCCTAAACCGAGTGGCGGCTTAATAAAGGTAAAAATAAAAGAAGTAACCTATCAACCAGAACGTGCTGGTGAATTACACAGATAAACACTTTATGCACTTAGTACTAAAAATCGATTTAAAGTAGACCCAGCCTCGGCTGGGTTTTGCTTTTTATTATAAAGCAGATTGATATTGTTTAATTTATACCTATAACTAAGTTACATACTGCGGGCATATACCCTGCGTAATCGTTTACTAAATATGATAAAAAGCACATTTATTTAATAGTACGGAGTGATCTAAACATGACTAACGTTCAACAGCATATCGGCAGCATTGCATTAGTTGTTAAGGACTACGACGAGGCAATTGAGTTTTATACTCAAAAGCTTAACTTTGAGTTAGTGGAGGATACTGATTTAGAAGATGGTAAACGCTGGGTGTTAATTTCACCTCCAAATTCAAACGGGGCTAGTTCAAATGGGACTAATTCGAGCAGGACTAATCTACTGCTTGCTAAAGCCACAACACCCGAACAGATCAGCGCTATTGGTAATCAAACGGGTGGTCGCGTGTTTTTATTTTTGCATACCGATGACTTTTGGCGAGATTATAATTTAATGCTTTCTAAAGGCGTTACATTTAACGAAGAGCCTAGAGTAGAACCCTATGGCACCGTAGTGGTTTTTGAAGACTTATATGGTACAAAATGGGATTTACTGCAGCTTAATAATTAGTACGATAAAGTGACGCTTAAACTCACGTCACTTTATTAACTAACTCTCTTACAATTGGGAATAAATCACTGGGTAGCATTCCCCTTTGCCCGTCTCGCTCACTTGCGATATCACCGGCTTTAGCATGCAGTGTTACACCATAGCGTGCTGCTTCATCAATAGTTAAACCTTGAGCAAGTAAGGCACCAATAATACCAGTGAGTACATCGCCACTGCCTCCAACGGCCAGTGCCGGGTTGCCATCTTCACATACCCATGTTTGCTGGGCATTATCTATTAATGTTCCAGCGCCTTTTAATACACAAGTCGCGGTATAGCGCTTGGCGCAAAGGCGAGCATAATTAAAACGATCAGATTCGATTTCGCTGGTGCTAACACTTAGCAGTCGCGAAGCTTCGCCGGGATGTGGAGTAAGTACGCATTGCTCTAACGTGTATGATGAAGCTTTCTTAGCCAGTAAATTAAGAGCATCTGCGTCTATAACCAATGGCATTTTATTGTTTTGGCAATATTGCATTACTTCATCGAATGTTTGTTGTGCCCACTCGTCTTGCCCAAGCCCTGGGCCAATAACAACGCAGCTTGCCCACTCTAGCGCTTGATGTAAGTTATTACTGCTTACCATAAGCTCTGGTCTGCCAATACTAATAGGCGTTATTGAGCTTTCGTGTGTATACACTCTTACCATGCCAGCACCCGTTCTTAGAGCTGCTTCACTACTTAACCTAATTGCACCTGCAGTACCTTGGTTACCACCAACACATAAAAGTTTACCGTGGCTTCCTTTGTGACTATTGATTGCCCGCGTGGCTATTCCTTTAAAGCTATTGATATTAACAAGGGTTCCTGATGATTGAGCGATACAAGTAAACGCATCGCCAATTGCTAAGTCATCAAATACTAACTTACCGCTATATTGTTTACCTGCCGTCGTTGTGAGCCCTTGCTTAATACCCACGAAAGTAACGGTTGAAGTCGCTTGTACTGCGCACCCTAAAGGCTGTCCTGTATTTGCTTCAATGCCTGACGGTATATCAATGCTTATTACGGGCTTATCACTGTTATTTAGAGCTTTAATTATGCCCGCAAAGTTATCACGCACTGTGTTTTTAAGCCCAGTACCAAGGAGCGCATCAATAACGATATCGCACTCATTAAGAGCATCTTTTGTAAAATGAGAAACCACCCCACCCGCTTCTACCCATAGCTGCTGCGCTTTTGCAGCATCACCTTTTAATGTTTTTTCGGGTTCAGCAGCACATACTGTTACATTTTTACCTGATTGCTTGATCAGCCTAGCTACAATGTAACCGTCTCCAGCATTGTTACCATGGCCAACAATGACTAATGTATGCTGTGCATCAAATAGCTGCCATTGCTTATATACAGCCTCTCCTGCTCGCTGCATTAGGGTAAATAAATCGCAATGACTATTTTTAGCCGCTAAAGCTTCGTTGTCTCTTACTTGTTGTGCGGTAAATAAGGTTTTATTAAGCATAAAGGCTCCTTTAATAGGTGATACTTCACCTTATCAAATACTTATATCTAGCGGCTAGTTCTGTTGATAAATTTAAACTGCAATTTTATTTAAAATCTAACTTAGCAAAATACTCCTAAGCCAATTTGGACATGACCAACATGAGCACGACTAACTTGAGCAAGGTGAGCTAATTAAAGTACAATGCAGTTAATTAAAGGCTTGGTTTACTTGTAACCCAAGCCTGTTTATTTTTAGGTAGAGAAAAACATGGCACAAACTCGCGGTAACTTATTTATTTTGTCAGCCCCTTCTGGTGCTGGTAAATCAAGCTTAATCAATGCGTTATTAAAAAAACATGCTGATATGAAAGTATCTGTATCACATACAACTCGCGCCCCTCGCCCAGGTGAAGAAAATGGCGTGCATTATCACTTTGCATCTACAGAAGAATTTAAAGCGCTTATTGCCAAAGATGACTTTTTTGAATGGGCTCAAGTATTCGATAATTACTACGGCACATCAAAGCAGGCTATTGAGTCGCAGCTTGATGCGGGTATTGATGTGTTTTTAGATATTGATTGGCAAGGCGCTCAGCAAGTGCGCAAAATTATGCCAAGCGTACAAACTATTTTTATTCTACCGCCTTCAAAAGAAGAATTAGAACAACGCTTAAATAACCGTGGCCAAGATTCGGCTGAAGTTATTGCCTCTCGTATGGCAAAAGCACAATCTGAGACATCACATTATAACGAATACGACTATGTAATTGTTAATGATGACTTTGAGAGCGCACTTGCCGACATAAAAATGATTGTAATGGCTCAGCGCTTAACACTAAAAGCGCAAGAAGATCGTCATCAAGTTTTACTAAATAGTCTGCTTAAATAATTTAAGCTTACTTAAATTAGGTTTAGGCAAGTAAAACTGATAAAAATTGAACACTGGCTATTGGCGAAAGTGGCTCCTTGGAGTAAACTACGTCTTTGCTTTTAAATTATTTTTGGAGTGCTGTGATGGCCCGCGTAACAGTTGAAGATGCAGTAGATGCAGTTGGTAATCGTTTTGACTTAATTTTAGTTGCGGCTCGTCGTGCCCGCCAAATTGCTGTTGGTGGTAAAACTCCACTAGTAGACCCTGAAAACGATAAGCCAACGGTAGTTGCTTTACGTGAAATTGAATTAGGTTTAGTTGATAGCGCTTCAATGGACTTAATTGACCGTGAAGAACAACAACACCAAGAAGCAGCAGAATTAGCTGCTGTTGCTGCCATTGTTGGTGGCAACCAATAATCGACCTCCCGGTCTGATTTAGCCAACGGCGCAGTATTTCTACTATAGCCGTTGGCAATCCTTTCATTTCATCGTATATTCGTAGCTTACCTAATTTGCTTCACTAGAACATTGGAGTGTGAATGTATCTTTTTGAAGGTCTTAAAAAGAAAATTTCAGAATACTTGCCCGCTGCTGATGTAGAGCTGGTTCAAAAATCTTACGTGGTAGCCCGAGAGGCCCATGAAGGACAAACTCGCTCAAGTGGCGAACCTTACATAACTCATCCAGTAGAAGTAACCCAAATTCTTGCAGGCATGCATCTTGACCATGAAACGCTCATGGCCGCGCTAATGCACGATGTAATTGAAGATACTGATTTTAGCCAACAAGATTTAGCCGAAATTTTTGGCGAAACAGTGGCAGAACTCGTTGAAGGTGTAAGTAAGCTCGATAAACTTAGCTTTAAAGATAAAAAAGAATTCCAAGCTGAAAACTACCGTAAAATGATTATGGCAATGACTCAAGATATTCGAGTTATTTTAATCAAGCTTGCTGATAGAACGCACAATATGCGTACTTTAGGGGCACTGCGCCCAGATAAGCGCCGCAGAATAGCACGTGAAACGCTTGAGATTTACGCGCCAATAGCAAACCGTTTAGGTATCCACGATATTAAAAATGAGCTTGAAGACTTAGGTTTTCAAGCCTTGTATCCTATGCGTCATCGCGCACTTAAATCTGAAGTAGCTAAAGCACGTGGTAATCGCAAAGAAGTTATCACTAATATCCAACATGAAATAGAAGCACGTCTTGAAGAGTCAGGCATTAAAGCGACTGTGTCTGGCCGTGAGAAACATTTATATAGTATTTATAAAAAAATGCTTAATAAAGAACTGCTATTTAACGAAGTTATGGATATTTACGCGTTTAGAATTGCAGTTGATTCTATGGATACGTGTTATCGCGTATTAGGTGTGGCTCATAGTCTTTATAAGCCTATAGAAACACGCTTTAAAGATTATATTGCCGTACCAAAAACTAATGGTTACCAATCGCTTCATACTTCATTAGTTGGCCCACACGGAATACCTGTTGAGATTCAGATTCGTACTCACGATATGGATCAGATGGCCGACAAAGGTGTAGCGGCGCACTGGATGTATAAAAAATCAGGTGATGGTGCAGGTAATACTTCGCAGCAACGTGCTCGCCAATGGATGCAAAGCTTATTAGAACTTCAGCAAAGTGCGGGTTCATCGTTTGAATTTATTGAAAATGTAAAAACTGAGCTATTCCCAGAAGAAATTTACGTATTTACACCTGATGGTCGTATTGTTGAGCTACCAATGGGCGCTACCGCAGTCGATTTTGCGTATGCGGTTCATACTGATGTAGGCAACACTTGTGTAGGCGCTCGCGTTAATCGCAAGCCACATCCTTTAAGTAGGCCGTTAGATACAGGGCAAACCATAGAGATAATAACAAGCTCAGGTGCCCACCCTAATGCAACATGGCTAAACTTTATTGTTACTGGTAAAGCACGCTTAGGTGTTCGTAATTACCTTAGAAGCCAGCATCATGAAGAGGCTATGCTTTTAGGGCGTCGTTTACTTGATTCGGCATTAGGCGAAAACAAACTAGATAGCATTGCTGATGAAAATATAGCGAGAGTACTTGAAGAGCACGAACTAACTACGCTTCTTGAATTACTTGTAGAAATTGGCTCTGGTAACTTAATGAGTATGTTAATTGCCAAGCGCTTATTGCAAAATGACAATGACGATTTAACTGATATAACAAGCCAAGCTAAAGCGACCATTATTGGTACTGAAGGCATGTTAGTGAATTACTCTAAGTGTTGCCGACCTGTACCAGGCGATGCCATTACGGCTCATATAAGCCAAGGTAAGGGCCTGACCGTTCACCGCCAAGAATGTAAAAATATTCGTGGTTGGGAAAATGAGCGCTCTAAATACTTAGTTGTAAAATGGGACGATAACCCAGAAAAAGAATATATTGCAGCTCTGAGAGTTGAAATTATTAACCATCAAGGCGCGTTAGCTAAGCTAACCAATGTTGTCGCTACAACCCAAGCCAATATTGTCGAAATTGCCACCGATGAAAAAGAAAGTAATTTATACGTGATAGATTTAGGGGTTACCGTTAAAAACCGTATCCACGTTGCTAACATTATGCGCCGCATTCGCGTTATGCCTGATGTACAAAAAGTCTATCGTAAAAAATAAAATAGGAAACACATGAATAAAGCATTTATCTCTACCGACAAAGCACCTGCAGCTATTGGCACTTACAGCCAAGCAGTTAAAGTAGGTACCGCTGTTTATTTATCTGGTCAAATTCCATTAGTTCCAGAAACGATGGAAATGATTTCAGAAGATTTTAGCGAGCAAACGCATCAAGTATTTAAAAATATTGCTGCGGTATGTGAAGAAGCAGGCGGAAAAATTCACGATTTAGTTAAAATCAATATTTACCTAACTGATCTATCTAACTTCGCCACTGTAAATGAAGTGATGAGCCAATACTTTAAACAACCTTACCCAGCGAGAGCTGCATTAGGTGTTCGTGCACTACCAAAAGGTGCACAAGTTGAAATAGACGGAATAATGGAATTACCTTCTACCAATTAAGTATTACAGGCTATAGAGCTTCTCTATAGCCTTTATTTTTCGCTCCGCACTTCGTTTTATCTGACTTCTTGACTCAAATGTAAATTTCTAGCAATCTGTAGTTGTGTTTTAAAAAACAAACTTAACTTAAGTAGTAAAAAAGGATTAACTCGTGTTTAAGCTTGCCAACAATGGAAATGTTTTACTTGATGTAAAAGAACATATTCCTCCCAGCGCTGCATTTATTTTAGAGGCTCTCGAAAAGTCAGCTTTTTGCGACTGTAAAATAGATCATGACGCTATTAATGATTTTTTTAAAAACGAAAACACACAACAAACTCTCGTTGTAGCAACAAAACACAATGCCACTTTAAATGTAACAATTAGCGACGATAAAATGCTGGCCATTGGCGAGCTAACGATTGCCCAAGGTGGAAAGTTATTAAGTTTAGAAGATGCAAAAAAACAACTCGTTAAAGCAGGCATTGTGCGTGGGTATAAACAAGCTTTTTTAGAACAGCTGCTGCAAAAACAATCTGAACACTCTGCGGGATCTGTAGTTAAAGGGATATTAGCTAAAGGTAGGCTCCCAAGCGATGGTTTAGCCACTAAACTAATAACAACCGTAGAGACTTTAAAAGACCGCTTAAAAGCGCCCAAGCTCAAAGAAGATGGCAGTGTGGACATGCGCGACTTTGGCAAGCTTGCAAGCGTAGAACCTGGCTCTGTGCTTATTCGCCAGCAACCAGCAACCCCCGGTAAAGAAGGCTTTACCGTAATAGGTGACATACTGCCCGCAAAGCCCGGAGAAAATAAACAATTAGTGGCAGGCGAAGGGACTGAAATATCAAAAATGAATCCGCTTGAGTTAGTCTCTACTATTGCTGGTGTTCCGGTTGAAATTAATAATGGTATGCGTGTCGACGATATTTTTACCATTTCAGATGTAAATGTAAAAAGCGGCCATATTGACTTTCAAGGCAGTGTTATTGTTACTCGCAATATAGACCCTGGGATGAAAGTAACTGCCAAAGGCGATATTACTATATTTGGCACAGTTGAATCAGGTGAGCTTACCGCAGGCGGAAACATCACGGTTAAACAAGGCATTATTGGCCATCAAAAAGTGGATAGTAAGTCACTTTCTTGCAAGCTAATTGCGCTAGGTGATATTCATGTATCTCACTCACAGTATTGTTATCTCGATGCAAATAATATTTTTATTGATCGCCAAACAAGCCATTGTGTAATGAAAGCTAAACGCTTACTGCAAGTAGGCCAACCAGACTTACCTAAAGGTAAAATATTTGGTGGTGAAATACTTGATGCAACAACTCTCATTGCTGGCGAAATAGGGAATGAATCAGGTGCTAAAATGATTATTAATTTAGCAGCTTCTGGTGCTGAAATAACAGCGGATACTGATAATTGCTTTAGAGACTTAGCTAAAACAGATGCACAATTAGATACGCTGCAAGCAGCGCTAGAAAAAACTGATTTAGTGAAGGATGCCGAAAAGAAGAAAATATTAATCACTAAAATTGGCGCTACTCAGAAACATTATTGTGAGCAAGCAGAGAAATTAGAAAAACGTCTTTCAAACTTAGATCATGACTTACACGATTTACTTAGCGACGCTAATTTAACGGTGAATTCTGTTTTGCATTCAGGCGTAGAGATTCATATTTTTGATAAAGTACTTAAAACAATCCGCAATTACCCTCCGTGCAACGTTAAACTTTTAAATAATAAAATTGAAATAGAGTTTAAAACACACTAAAAAATTGAGTGCTCTATTGAGCACTCAAATTAACTCACTTTTTTACAATTTAAAGTAAGCCACTTACCGTATCATAAGTTTGACTTGGCCATACACCCACTTGTACTTGGCCAATATGCTGCTTTTGTAGCAATAGCATAGCCAAGCGAGACTGCCCTATTCCACCGCCAATCGTTTGCGGAAATTTACTTTGTAGTAGCGCTTTATGCCAATCAAACTCTAAGCGGTCTTCATCTCCAGTTGTACTTAACTGCGCTTTTAAAACCTCCGGACTTACACGTATACCCATTGATGATATTTCAAATGCATTTTCAAGCACTGGGTTCCATACCAAAATATCGCCATTTAAACCCATGTATTGATCGCATGTTGGCGTAGACCAATCATCGTAATCTGGGGCTCTTACATCGTGAATTTTGCCATCTCCGAGTGCGCCACCAATACCAATTAAAAATACAGCACCATATTCTTGTGCAATGGCTTTTTCGCGTTGCTTAGCACTAAAATCAGGATACATTTTACGTAGCTCTTCACTGTGCACAAACTTAATATCGTCCGGTAAAAATGGCGTTAAACCATAAGACTCGCTTACAAAAGCTTCCGTCTCTTTTATTCCTTTATAAATAGATTGAACAGTTTGCTTTAGTGTTGCCAGCGAACGTTCTGTCGTTTCGTTAATTACTTTTTCCCAATCCCATTGATCAACATATACAGAATGAATAGGACTTAATGAATCTTCATCTGGGCGCAAAGCCTTCATTTGAGTGTAAATACCCTCACCAACACTAAAGCCATAAGTAGCCAGTGTTTTACGTTTCCACTTAGCCAGTGAATGCACCACTTCGTAGCGGCTATCTGTAATCGCTTTCACATTTACAGCAACTGCGTTTTCATGGCCGCTTAAGTTATCTTGCGTGCCGTCGCCAACCTTAGCCAAAATTGGGGCTTGAACCTCAACCAGCCCAAGTTGGGTTTCTAGTTGTTGTGAAAAAAATTGCTTAACTTTACTTATTTGCTGCTGTTGCTGCACATAGTGTGAACTCATAATAATTGGCCTCATTCCCAGTTATTGTTACTTGCTTAATTGATAAAAAACGATCTAACTAGCGTCCTTAATGAAGTTAATGTAACGATTCAAAGGATTAATTCAATATCCCATAACAAAAATAGCTTTAATATATAAAAACCATCAATTAAGTGGTATAAAAACCATATATTCGACAATTTTATGATAAAAATATAATGGAAAATTATTTAATCGATAATCTCGATAAACAGATACTTCATGCGTTAATGGCAAATGCCCGTACTGCGTACGCCGAATTAGCAAAAAGATTTAATGTAAGCGCAGGGACAATTCACGTAAGAATTGAAAAAATGAAGCAAGCAGGGATCATTACAGGCACCCAATTAACGATTAATACTAAACAGCTGGGCTACGATGTATGCTGCTTTATAGGTATTAATTTAAATAATGCACGTGATTACCCGCAAACGCTTATAAAGCTAGAAGCATTGGAGGAAGTGGTAGAGGCTTATTACACAACAGGTAACTACAGCATATTTATAAAGGTAATGACAAAGTCCATTGATCACTTACAAGATGTGCTGATTAATAAAATACAGGCAATAGAAGCAATCCAATCAACAGAAACACTTATTTCTCTACAAAACCCAATTAGCCGTACGGTAATGCCTTAACTGTAAAAATCTCGTATAATTGCCGAAAAAAGAGGATAACCATGCAGCAAACTCGCTATCAAAGAATCGAAGACGTACTTTCGCGCCGTCAAACAGACCTAACCGTGTGTTTAGAAGACGTGCACAAACACCATAACTTATCTGCAATAGTACGAAGTGCTGATGCGGTTGGTTGCCATCACGTACATGCTGTATGGCCTGAAAAGCAAAAATGGCTAACAAATAATACCTCAGGTGGCAGTAAAAACTGGCTAGAGACGCACCTACATAGAAATATTGATGATGCAGTTACTGCAATGCGTGAACGCAATCCAGAAATACAAATACTCGCAACTCATCTATCAGAAGATGCCGTTGATTTTAGAGAAGTAGATTACACCAAGCCAACGGCTATTATTGTTGGACAAGAAAAAACAGGGATCTCAGAAAAAGCTCTAGAATATGCCGATCAAAATATTATTATTCCAATGCAAGGCATGGTGCAATCACTAAATGTTTCGGTTGCTGCTGCGCTAATATTGTTTGAAGCACAGCGTCAACGTGAGCTGGCTGGTTTATATAATAGAGATATGCTGAGCGCCGAAGTTAAGCACCCACTTTACTTTGAAGGCTGCCATCCTATTATTGCTAGGCAGTGCAAACAAAAAAAATTACCCTACCCTGCACTTGATGAAAACGGCGAAATAGTCGCTGACGAGCAATTTTGGCAAGCTTTAAAACATACTTGATGGACTAAAGCTCTGTAAGTACACTTAACTTATTCACAAATAATAAGATTGATATAATTTGTCTAAACCTAGCTTAAATCAATACCCAATTACAGAGCTCAAAGGGGTCGGCCCAAAAATGGCTGAGCGTTTGTTAAAGTTAGGTATTTTAACTGTGCAAGATATGCTTTTTCATTTGCCACTTCGCTATGAAGATCGCACTCGCTTATACGCTATTAGCGAGTTGTCACTTCACAGCCACGTAAGTGTTGAAGCAACAATTGAAACAAGCCAAATTACGTTTGGAAAAAGGCGCATGCTTGTTTGCCAAATCAATGATGGTACTGGCAGGCTAACACTACGATTTTTTAATTTTACCGCCGCACAAAAAAACGCATTTAGTGCAGGTAAAATAATACGTTGTTTTGGTGAAGTGCGCCGTGGCCGCGTTGGCTTTGAAATGAGTCATCCTGAATACAGCATCAGCGATACCTCTAACGAGCAGCCGGTAGCGACCACATTAACGCCCGTTTATTCAACAACCGAAGGTTTAAAGCAACTATCGATTAGAGCTTTAAGCGAGCAGGCTATTGATTTACTAAATAAATACTCAGTAGAAGAACTACTGCCTTCACAGTGGCAGCCATCAAATATGCCGCTAAGTGACGCCTTATTATTACTGCACCGCCCACCAAATGATGTTGATGTAACTGCATTAGAGCAAGGTACTCACCCAGCTCAACAGCGCCTTGTATTTGAGGAGTTACTTGCTCAAAACCTCAGCTTATTAAAAGTACGAGAGCAAGGGCAACAAGTTAAAGCCGTCGCATTAAATCCGGTAAACACATTAGAAAGCCAATTTTTAGAGCAACTTCCTTTTGCCCCCACAAATGCGCAAAGCCGCGTAGTTGCTGAGATTAAAGGCGATATGCAACACGCGTATCCCATGATGCGTTTAGTACAAGGCGATGTAGGCTCAGGTAAAACCCTAGTAGCAGCACTTAGTGCACTAACAGCCATTGCCCAGGGCTTTCAAGTAGCTTTAATGGCTCCTACTGAAATTTTATCAGAGCAACATGGTGTTAATTTTACAACGTGGTTTAATCAACTAGGCATAACCGTTGCGTGGCTTGGCGGTAAAACAAAGGGCAAAGAGCGCGTAGCAACACTTGAAAAAATCGCCTCTGGTGAGGCGCAAATGATTATTGGTACTCACGCTTTATTTCAAGATGAAGTTAAGTTTAATAACTTAGTGCTTATCGTTATTGATGAACAACACCGCTTTGGTGTCCACCAGCGTTTATCACTACGCGAAAAGGGTAAGTTTGGTGATTGTTACCCTCATCAACTAGTTATGACCGCAACACCTATCCCACGTACACTCGCTATGACCGCCTACGCCGACTTAGAAACGTCTGTGATTGACGAGCTGCCACCAGGGCGTACGCCAATCACAACAGTGGCACTTCCTGATACTCGCAGAGACGATATTATTGCTCGCGTTAAATTAGCGTGTAACGAGCAAGGCCGCCAAGTTTATTGGGTGTGTACACTTATTGATGAATCTGAAGTACTGCAGTGCCAAGCCGCCGAAGACAGTGCACTGCAGTTAAAAGAAGCGCTACCAGAGCTAAATGTTGGTTTAGTACATGGCCGAATGAAATCAGCTGAAAAACAAGCCATTATGAGTGAGTTTAAAGCAGGTAATATACATGTTTTAGTTGCCACTACGGTTATTGAAGTCGGTGTAGATGTCCCTAATGCGAGCTTAATCATTATAGAAAACCCCGAGCGCTTAGGCTTAGCACAGCTGCATCAGTTACGTGGGCGAGTTGGCCGTGGCGCTACTGCATCGCATTGCGTGCTTTTATACCACGCACCACTGTCTCATACTGCTCAAAAGCGATTAGGTGTACTACGCGATAGTAACGATGGTTTTGTGATAGCTGAGCGCGATTTAGAAATTCGTGGCCCTGGTGAAGTACTTGGTACAAAACAAACGGGTTTAGCCGAGTTTAAAATTGCCGATCTTACCCGCGATAAGCACATACTTAACCAAGTAAGACCGATTGCACAGCAAATGCTTAAGCAACACCCTGAAGCTGTTGACCCACTAATTCAACGTTGGTTGGGTAATAAGCAAAATTACGCGCAAGCGTAACCACTCTATTTTCGATACTTTGAGTTTAGTAAGTTAATTTACTAAATTAGCTTACTAAGTTAGAGATGCTAAATTTATTCGTTAGCATTTACAAAGGCTATAAAAAAGTCAGCTCTAAACAATATAGAGCTGACTACTGATACCTAAGCTAAGCAGCATAAAAGCGATTAGCGCCTTTTACTGCTCTTAGTTAAATTTAAGCTTTATTAAGCTCAAATATAAGCGATGTTTGCGGAAATGATATTGGCATTTGTAAGCCAAACTGCATTAACGCTTCACCTGTAAATGTTTGACCATTTACCGCAGCAATAGAAGATGGGCGATACTCTTCAAATTTTACCGGCCACACTAAATTAAGTGTGTACTGCGCATCGGCATCTAGGCCAACAAAACGAAGCTTATTAGGCGCTGTACGCGGTGTTTCACGAACGCTGTTATACGCAAATAACGCTTTTGTTTTTTGCTCATCGATTAAACCAAAGTTAATTGATAAATCGTCGCTATCAAGGCGGTACAAATCGGCGCTATGAATAAACTCACGATGCTCTTTATGAAGTGCTATTGCCGCTTTAAGTGCATTGTATTCATGATCGTTCAGTTCACGTGGGTCCATTTCGATTCCCATGTGGCCAAACATTGATACCGCAGCACGCATTTCAATACTTACATTACGCCCTGTGATATGACAATCGCGTGGGCCTACGTGTGCACCCATAACCGACGATGGGAAAAAGAACGAACATCCACGCTGTATTTCAAGGCGATCTAGCGCATCGTTTGAATCTGACGTCCATACACGGTCTGTGTGTGCAAGTACGCCGTAATCTACACGTGCACCACCTGACGAACAGCTTTCTATTTCAAGCCCTGGATGCGCCGCTTTAATACGGTCAATTAAACGATAAAGTGCTAATGTTTGCTGGTGCACTGCTGGCTTACCATCAAAATTACCCGCATGGTTAATATCGCGGTTCATATCCCATTTAATGTACTTAATAGTTGGGTATTCAACTAAAATATCGTCAATTGCTTTGTATAGGTACTCAACAACCTCAGAGCGCGTTAAATCAAGTACTAGCTGATTTCTAAAGCTTAACTGTTCGTTGTTTTGAGAGCCTAAAACCCAATCAGGATGCGCGCGGTATAAATCACTATCTGGGTTAACCATTTCTGGTTCAAACCAAATACCAAACTCCATACCTAAGCTATTCACATGATCTATGACTGGTGATAAACCATCTGGGTAAATTTTGTAATCTACTGTCCAATCACCTAAACCAGCGTTATCGCCACGGCGGCCTTTAAACCAACCATCATCAAGTACAAAACGTTCAATACCTAACGGCGCTACTCTGTCCGCTAGCTGCTTAAGCGTATCTACGTCGTGATCAAAGTAAATGCCTTCCCATGTGTTGTAATGCACAGGACGCGTTTTTTCACGCTGTGCTTGGCTAAGTAAATTAGCTTTAACAAAACGATGAAAATTACGAGAAAGCGCACTAAAACCTTCACTCGAAAACGAGCCATAAATGCTCGGGCTTTGATACGTTTGACCTTTAGCAAGCGTAAGCTCACCAGGTAGTAATAGCTCACCCATTTGCACGTAACGACGACCTTCAGCTAAAAGCTCTGCGCGTAGTTTATTATTACCACTCCAACCTAAATGAAAGCCGTAACATTCGCCGTGCTGCTCGCCTGCATTTTCGTTATGCACTAATAAACCAGGAAATACATCGTGTGATGTTTTGCCTTTACGGTTTTCACGAACAAAACTGCCTAAGACTAAATCAACCGATTGACGTTGGAACTCGTTTGACCAACGACCTTCAAAGCTCACTATTTTGCTTACGCTATCTGGCAATTGAAATGTTGGCGCGGCGCAAAAGTTAACGCTTAGCGGTAAGTCGCCTAAATTAGTTAATACAGTATGTGCGCTTAGTACATCAGTGTTTTTATCAAGTGTAATGCTGTGCACTACTTCAATACCACGAAGCTTATCTACGCTTACAAACTCAACTGTCGCACTTGAAGGCTGACGAACTTCTTGAAGCTCTGGCCCTACTGACCATGCGATTGAATCATTTACTAGCTCAAGCCCTGGCGCACCAGTAAAGCCTTCGCCTAATAACGGAGATAGAGAAATAGGCGCTTCTTCAACCACGGCACATTTTACTTCTTGACGCGTAGCAAGCTGAGTTAGCATTGTTTCTGTTGTTTGCTCAGATAGGCGTTTACCAAAGTACAGTAACGCCGGTGTTTTGCTCTGGCAGTCGAAAATAACGGTGCTGTTTACACTGTCTAATCGATAAAATGATTTAGTGTCGGCCATGATTTTCCTATCCTCTTGTTCATTGTGTGAGTTATAAATATAACGAAAATTAGTAAGCTACACTATGTACTAAATGTATCTCTTTGCTTGAGCCACAATCTATCAGACGGTGACACTCAATAATAATAGTATATATCATATAAATTAGGTTTTGATAGTCTTTACATCGCAAATAGTCAGATAAACTCACTGGAAGTACCACTGTAATAAAAAGTATTAAACTAACCTTAGCTTTGAAGTTCTCATGTTGCTTTTAATACATATAAAAAATCGGCCAGAGTTTCCCCATGACCGACTTTGTCAGCTTAAACTATTTATACGTTATTTTTGTACTTGTGCTTGGCCTGCGTCATCAAGTGCTGGTGTTTTACCTGCCCACTGCGCATTTAAACCAAATACCACTTTATTTACTATCAATGCAAAAGCGACACATACAATCAGTGTAATTGGCATTAAGTGAATGTAATGAATGTCAGTATGTAGTGGTGAGTTTGCAAATGTAAGCATGCCGTACATTACAACACCTAAAATTACTGCTGCAATACCTGCACGTGCATCCACATTTTTAAATAATAAACCCACTACAAAAATTGAGAATATAGGCATACTTAATAAGCCATTTAATTGCTGTAGTAAGTTAATAATACTGTCTGCTTGCTGGTAAATTGGTACAAGTACCAGTGTTAAGCTTGTTAGTAGCAATGTTACGTAACCACTTAGCTTTACAACACTTGGCTCTTTATTAAAGTACGCTTCGTGAATGTCACACACATATAGTGCTGTAGCTGAATTTAATAAGCTGTTGTAAGTAGAGAGTACAGCTGCTGCCATTGCCGCTGCGAACACACCGGTTAACCATGCTGGCATTACATCACCCACAATTCGACCATAAGCAGCGTCACCAATATCGCCATAAAGTTTAAACGAAATAATACCCGGTAATACCACAATTGCAGGGACGATTAAAAAACGAATACCCGCAGCTGCAAATATACCTTTTTGCGCTTCTTTAACATTAGGTGCTGCCATTGCTCGTTGTGTAATTGTTTGGTTAGTACCCCAGTAATACATCTGAATAAAGATCATACCGGTTAAAAGTGTTGGCCACGGAATAGGTGAATCAGCATCGCCTATGAGTGTTAAGCGCTCCTCAGGAATACCCGTAAAGTCATAATCAATCGCATTAAGTGCTAAAAACACGACTAAAACAGCCATACCTAGTACAAGTATGCCATTGTAGGTATCCGATACAGCAACTGCTCTCAGGCCGCCAAAAAACGCATAAACAGCACCAATAATGGCAAATGCGGTGGCAATATACATTAGTGGAATATCAACCTTAAACATGGTTTGCATAAATAGCGCGCCAGAATAAATAACCGCTGGCATATAAATAAGTGCATTACCTAAAAAGAATAAACCACCAATAACAGCGCGAATATGTTTGTTGTTATAGCGCTTTTCTAAAAGCTCTGTGGTAGTTGTACAGTTGTATTTGTAATAAACAGGAATGAACACTTTGGCTAAAATAATCAAACCTATAATTGCTGCAAGCTCCCACCAAACCAGTAAAGCCATTTGGTTACCATTCATACCTACAAGCTGATCAGTACTTAAATTAGTTAATGTGATTGAACCTGCAACAAACATCCAAGTAAGGCCACCGCCCGCTAAAAAATACTCTTTGGTTTGGCTTTGTCCGTTATTGCGATTTTGGCCTCGGCATTTCCAATAAGTAAGGCCACCAATTAAAGCGGTGACAAAAACAAAAACCACCAGCTGTAAAATGTTATCTGACATGTGTGTGTCTCCTGCGCGTTATACGCAATGTCTGTGTAATAAAAAAGTGCACGCTACAGCGCGTGCGCATCTCGACTTAGTTCTAACTTAATTTGCTTTAAAGGCATAAGTTCGGGACGTTGGTTATGCAGCTTTACCAATGCATTTAACTGAAACAGTGAAATAAGCATGCTGTTAAGCACACTCAAGTAACCTTGCTTGTGTAAGTTTGCAACGGTATCGCTATTTAATGTTTGCAGTTTGTCTTCATCAACGGTGCTCAAACCTTGAATAGTTTGGGTTTCGCCTTGTTCAAACTGCAATACAATATCTATGTTTTTAATGAGCCCTAACCGCGCAACTTCTTGGGTAAATTGATACGTTTGATAGTCATTTTTTAAGTCGCTTTCTAACAGTTTTTGCTGTGCACTTAAAAATAAACTCGGATTACCTTTAGCATCAAATAGTGCCTCACCTTGCTGCGTGTTTACGGCTGAGCTTTGATCATCAATCGCGATAAAATAATCGCTACTATTTGCTTCTCGGGTCATTAAATAAAGAGGCTGGGTTTGCATACATACCGGCGTGTAAAGTGCCTGCCATTGGTTGTTATTAACCAATAAACTTTGACCTGCACTAAAGCTGGTTAACGCTGATACTGTATAACTGCCATTTTGTGTATTACGTGCTAAAAAAATAGGTAAGTCGCAGGCTGCTTTTGCTATTTCATTTGCTCTTAAATTAACTAAATGCTGCGTTTTTGCGTATTCAACGGCTGCATTGGGGTTAATTTTTAATGTTTGGTGTTTGGTGTTTACTAGTTCACTAATAGCCATAGTTACACATCCTTAAACTGGGTTAGCTGCTAACCACTGCTCTATAAAAGCACGGTGAGGTGGCAAAGTTTGCAACATCTGCTGTGTAAGCTGGCTGTTACGTTCAATTATTTGTTTGGCTTGCACATGTTGTGAGTACAAATATGCTTGCTTAGTAAAGTCTGGTTTAAAACCCATGCCATATAACACGTACTGGTAGCTGGCAGCTGGGAATAACTCTAAAGCGCCATGAAAATCTTGGATAAGTGGGCCACGGCTTCCCCAAAGCAGTAAATCTTCTTGTAGGGTTTGTGGAATAGTGTCGGTCTGTACATGCGCTTGCCAGTAAGGTTCTGGGCGCTTGGTTAGCATGTAATGCAGTTTTAAAAAGTCGATAATACGCTGCCAACGGTAATCCATTTGCTCGTTAAAGCGTTTAGCTACTATAGGCATTACTTGTGTATCTGCTGGCATATGCTCTGCTACAAAGCGTGCTGAAATTTCAACAAGCATAATAGCGGTTGCTTCAAGCGGTTCTACAAACCCTGCTGACATACCAACGGCAACACAGTTTTTATGCCAAAACTTCTCACGGTATCCTGATTCAAAACTAATTTTACGGGCAGTTAAACCGTTTGCTGCATCGCCTAAATAGTTTCTTAGGTTTTGCTCTGCTTCATCGTCTGATAAAAATTTGCTTGAATAGACATGTCCTACACCTCGGCGGTGCGTTAAACCTATATCCCAAATCCATCCAGCGTTTTGCGCTGTTGCTATGGTATGGCTGGCAAGAAGCTGCTCGTTTTCATCGTAAGGGACTTGCATAGCCAGTGCGCTGTCGTTAAATAGCACGTGGTCCATTTTTTTAAACGGTACGTTGAGCGCTTGGCCTAATAACAATGATGAAAAACCAGTACAGTCTATAAATAAGTCGGCGTTTATAGTGCGGGTTTGATCTTTTAGAGTAAGCACATTTATTGCACCATCGTCATCAAGCTTTACCTGATCAACAGTACCAATAATATGCTCTACGCCAAGCTTACTTTTACAATGCTGTTTAAGCATTTCTGCAAAAGCGCCGGCATCTAAGTGATAAGCGTAATTACAATTACCTTGATATTCACCTTGCGCTATACCTCTTGGGGCTAAGCTTGCTTCGCAAATATCATGTTGAAAATTAGTTTGCTGTGCAAAGTCTTCAACATTATCTAAATATGGGGCTAAATCTATACGGCCGTAGCCTAGCGGTACAGTAAATGGATGGTAGTAAAAGTCATTATTGCCATGAGTCCAATTTACAAACTTCCCGCCTTGTTTGAAGGTAGCATTACAGGCTTTAAACACATCAACTTCACGCAAGCCTATTTGCTGAAGTGTGTTTTTCATCGTGGGCCAGGTACCTTCACCTACGCCAATAGTTGGAATGTCTGACGATTCAACCAACATCACTTTTAAGCCGTCACCATTTTGACCTTGGTGATACGAAGCTATAATTGCAGCGCTCAGCCATCCTGCTGTACCACCGCCAACTACCGCTACTGTTTTTATTGCTTTATTCATAATGGACTACTCTTTGAGTATTTTTTGATAACGTTTTATACAGCAAATGCCCGTTAGGGCATTTTGATTTAATGTGAATTCATTTTAGCCAATTAGGTTAACTAATATACATTACTGCTAAATTAACCTAATTGGTATTAGCACCTCGGTGCTGTAATGAAAACTAAGAGGCGAAAAAATACGCCTCCATCATTAATTAAAACGATCCGCGAATACCAAACGCGTAACGTGAGCCATTATCTTCTACTGAATAGATTTGGTTAGCAAAACGACCTGTTTGTACTAGCTCTTCTTCAGTAATATTGATGCCTTCCGCAAAAATAGTGAAGTTTTCGTTAATATCGTAACTTGCACTAATATCCCACTGACCGTAAGTTTCTACGTTAACTGGTTCACCGTTAAAGCCGTTATCAACTAAGCGTAAAAAGCCTTCACGGTTGTTAAATGCAACACGTGCTTGCCAGTTTTCTTGCTCATAGAAAAATATTAAGTTTTGTGAATCCCCTAAACCTTCAAGTGCAAATGTTTGTGTAGTATCGTCACCCACACTAATGTCGCTATTCACAACAGTTGCATTGGCAATAAAACCAAAGCCATTTTCAAACATGTGAGTAACACCGACTTCAAAACCGGTTACAGTTGCAGACTCACCATTTTGAGGACGACTTGCAGTGTAAACTTCTGAGCTACCAATAAGTTCGTCATCTGTTTGGTCTGTACATGTAGTACACGCAAAATCAGGACCTGAACGGTCAGACATTTCGTATGTTTCTGCACCTGTTAGAGTAACAATAAAGTCATCTACTTCTTTACTAAATACTGCAAAGCTAAATAAGTTAGCATCGTTGTAGTACCACTCGTAAGAAATATCCCAGTTTTCAGACTGGAATGGTTTAAGTGCTGGGTTACCACCACTTGCCGTTAAATTTTGACGACGTGGCTCGTTAAAGTTTGTCGCAGGAGATAGCTGAGACATAGTTGGGCGAGTGATACTGTCGTACGCTGCAAAGCGTAAAATCATGTTGTCTTGCAGCTCTAACTTAACATTGAAAGACGGTAATAAGTTTGAGTAGCTAGTGCCTTGCTCGATGTTCGTTGCAGGCCCAAAAACATTCTGAAACAATGTTGCGTCAGATGTTGGTATTACATCGCTAATAAAGCTTTGTATTGCAGCAACTTCAATATCAGTTTCTGAGTAACGCGCGCCAAAGTTAACTGTTACAGGCATATCTGAAAGGTCAAAACCAAGCGTAAAGTCCATGTATAAGCTAGTGATGTCTTCGTTAATTGTGTAACGGTTATTTTGTAGTGTTGGCTCTACTGGGAAACCTTGATCGGCTAAGTAATCAAGCATTTTATCGCCATCGTAGCTATAAAATGTATCGATTAAACCAGGGAAGTAGTTACTCGCTGTATAAGCTTCAAAATCAATTGCATCAAGTGGTGCTTGTGTACCATAACCACAGAACTGACATTGACTACCAAAGATTTGAAAGCTTGATTTTTCACGTTCTTGGCGATAAGCACCAAAGTTAATGCGATCAACGGGGCCTTTATCTGGCACATATTCAAAATCGGCTTTTACTTCAGTAATTTCATCTTCATCTGTAAATTGATTACCAATTTCGTTGTAATGAAGTCGCGCTAGGCTTGGATCTGGCAACGAACCATTTTCAAAACCATCATGCTGTACAGTAGGAATGCTGCCTGTACCGTCAAAAGTATAGCTATTGATAACACCTACAACGTTAAAGCGATCTCTACCCGCACGGTCGTTTTCGGCTGTTGAGCGAGATACGTCAAATTTTGCTTTTAATGACTCGTTGACTTGCCAGTCAACGTTAATACCAAATGCTTTATTAGTTACATCACGTGAGTTACGTGTGTGAGATACAAAGTCACTTGCCGGATCGCCACTTGGTGCGCCCAAACCCACTTCTTGGGAGAAAGTTAAAAGCGTGCCTGTTTCAGGATCAATTGTTGCGCTACCTACGCGGTCTGGTTCAAACCACGATGCTAAATCGCGTACTGTTGAATCAACTTCAAATTTTGAAATCATGCCATCAACAGTAATCGTAACATCGTCAGACGGTGCATATTGTAGTACTAAACTTGCGTTTGTACGCTCACGGTCTTGCTCATCAACAACTTGATCCCAGTTACGTGGAATGTAGGCATTTTCAAACAATACACCATCCGTTGGATTAGAGATTGTTTGGCCACCGCGCCAACCAGCCGTTAAAATTTGGTTATTCTGAAGTTTACGTTGTTGATTAGTGATGGCAAAAAGCACACCTAGCTTGTCATCGTTAAACGTATTACTTATTAAGAATGATGTTGATGGAGATACTTCTTCAGAAAGGCTTTCGTACATACCTTTAACTGAACCTAAAATATGTAAACCGCCAAAATCAAAAGGACGTGCTGTAGTTACGTTAACCGTACCACCAATGCCGCCTTCTTGAAGCGTTGCTGTATTACTTTTATAAATATCAGCACCGGTGATTTGATCTGCAGCTAATACATCAAAGTTGAATTCACGCCCTGCACTGTCTGTCGCAATTTGACGACCATTAACAAGTACAGTATTAAATTGTGGACCAAAACCACGAATAGTTACCGCTTGGCCTTCACCACCACTACGGTCAATTGCTACACCTGTAATACGTTGCAGAGATTCTGCTACGTTTAAATCAGGAAATTTACCAAGATCTTCTGCTTTAATCCCGTCTGTAACAACATTAGATGCTTTTTTATCTAACATTGATGAACGTAAGCTGCTGCGGATACCCGTTACTGCGATAACTTCAACATCTTCATTTACTACTGTAGGTGTGTCGCCTTCAGCGCCTTGAGCTGCAACGCTTCCGCTTGCCAATATACCAGTGATAGCAATACTGAGCGCGGTTTTCTTGTTGAACGATAACTTATTGTTAATTATCATTTTTTAAAAACTCCTGATTGTGTGTAGTCGTTGTGTCGTTGTGGTAGTGCATATAGTTTCAAATACTATTTATATTATAAATACTTTAAAACAGCAAAAAGTGCAACCTTTTCCTGAATTATAGATAGCATTTAATCACCGTATTTTTGCTTTTAATTTTCTTTAAATTAACATTGGAAGGCTGCATTCACTCAGAAAAAGAGTAAATAATAACCTGCTCGTAATCCTCTCCCGGCAATAAATTAGCTTTTGGGAAATTTTCACGATTTGGCGCATCAGGCCAGTTTTGCGCTTCAAAACACAAAGCTTGGCGTGCTTTAAAAGGCGCACCAACAAAGTTAGCAGTATATAGTTGCATACCTGGCTGAGTGCTTTTAAGGGTTAAATTAACCTTCGTGTGTGGCGAAGTTAATGTAGCCATCGTCTTTAAACTGCTGTCATCATTAAAAATATAGCAGTGATCAAAGCCATTTCCAGCTTCTAGCTGAGGATGAACGGCGCTTAAGGCCTCACCAACTTGAGCTGGCTTAGTAAAGTCAAAGCAGGTGCCTGTAACTAAAGCGGATTCATTAAGTGGAATACTTGTTGTATCGATAGGAAGATAGTAATTGGCATTAACTTGAACAAGGTGTTCATTAATTGATTCGCTGCCATCAAGATTAAAGTAGCAATGGTTGGTAAAGTTAACGAGCGTTTCTTTATTGGTTAGCGCTTTAAAGTGCAGAGTAAGCTCGCCGTTTTTAGCGCTAATAGTTTGCCAAACCTGCAACTCACCGGGGAAACCTTGCTCGCCGTCGGGCGAGCAATAATAAAGTTCAACTTCACTTTCAGTTTGTTTGGTTACTTGCCACAGTACTTTATTAAAGCCTTTAACGCCGCCGTGCAGGCTATTAGGGCCGTTATTTGCTTCTAGTTGATACTGTGTACCAGATAAGCTAAAACGCCCCTTTGCAATGCGATTAGCGTATCGACCTACTGTAGCGCCAAGATAAAATGGGTTTTCAAGATAGTATTGAGGATCATCGACGCTAAGCGTCATTTCTTGTTTTTTAAATTTAATGCTTTTTATTATTGCGCCAAATGGCAAAATTTCAGCTGTTAAATTTTGACCATCACTGAGCTGAATAACTTGTAAAGGTTGGTTATTGGCAATAGATGTCACACGCATTCTCCAATCAAATTACCGAATTAACATTTCCTGTTATAACGGCGCAATAATATATAATATAAATAGTATATAACTAGCGCTTATAACTCAATCCAAATGCGTTAAAAAATCACGACAAAAATTTACAGCTGCCATTATTATTTACATAAGGCGAGTAAATTAAATACTTATTGTTTTTAACCCCCAAAAAATCACACCTAATTAACTAACACATAAAATAAATAAAAAGACAAATACAATCATAACCTTAAGAAAATACAATCAATCGAAATATGTTAAAGTTTTATTAAACCACTCTTTTATTTGGAAAATTTTCAGCCTTACTTTGTTTAGTTGATGTCTGCACCATTTAATCCAGCTTAATCGCTGCGTGTGCACTTTGTTTTTAGTATTTATAAACATTAACTGAGAGAAGAAAGGAATTATGATCCCATTTAAACTTAATAAACTGAGCATATTAGTTAGCGCTGTATCTGGCACATTCATATTAGCAAGCAGCCCTATACATGCAGCTCAAAGTGATAAAGTTCAGCAGGAAATGGAAGCGATCACGGTAACAGGCTACCGCTCTAACCTAGCCCGTAGTAAAGAACTCAAAAAAAATGCCATTGGCTCGCAAGACAGCATATTAGCTGAAGACATTGGCGAATTCCCTGATGCCAACTTAGCTGAGTCATTACAGCGTGTACCAGGTGTATCTATTTCACGCGACTCAGGTGAGGGTCGTCAAATATCGCTACGTGGCTTAGGCCCTAATTTTACACGCACACGCTTAAATGGCATGGAAGCACTTTTTACAAGCGATTCAGGTATTGACCAACGTGGTGGTGCATCTCGCTCTCGAGATTTTGATTTCAGTATTTTTGCCTCAGAACTGTTTAATCGCGTAGATGTGTATAAATCGTATGATGCGTCATTAGATGAAGGAGGTATTGCCGGTACTGTTGATTTACATACTGCAAAACCTTTTGATAATTCGGAAGAAGGGCTACAAGGTGCTGTAAGTGTAAAAGGTATTTATAATGATAGAACAGAGCATTCAGACCCTCGCTTTGCTGGTTTGATATCAAATACTTGGGGGAATTTTGGTGCGCTCGTATCGGTTGCTTATTCTGAAGTAGATACAATTGAAGAAGGCTATCATGTGTGGTCTTGGAAACAAGCGAGCTTTGGTGATGATAATGTTGCAGATTCAGTTGATGGCGATATCAAAAACCGTTTAGTTAACGCCACGGGCAATGACCGAGTGTTTGTATCTCGCG
This sequence comes from Pseudoalteromonas sp. C8, assembly GCF_011378685.1. Taxonomy (NCBI): domain Bacteria; kingdom Pseudomonadati; phylum Pseudomonadota; class Gammaproteobacteria; order Alteromonadales; family Pseudoalteromonadaceae; genus Pseudoalteromonas; species Pseudoalteromonas sp. C8. The sequence continues at coordinate 68,503 of NZ_WTKT01000011.1, read as the reverse complement.
CTAATAACATTGCATCTTGGGCTAATACACGTAAACGTACCGGTATTACCGCTGCATTTCAGTGGCAACCTTCTGATGCAATGTCTTTTGATTTGGATATTTTGTACGGAAAGCTATCTAACGATCGCATTGAGAACCAATTATCAACAGCGGGCACAAACGCATTTACTGGCGATGTGACGGCAAATCAGTTACTCGTTGGTGCAGCTATTGAAGGTGACGATTTAGTATACGCCTCATTTGAAGGTCTTGATTTACGTACCGAGTCAAAGGTAAGTTTTGGCGAAACTGATTTTCACCAAATATCACTCAGTGGTAATTTTGAACTAACCGATAAACTATACATGACAACCATGTTTGGTTTATCAAAATCTACTTTTGAGCAACCTATAAACGATAAAGTGTTTAGTGAATCTGTCGACCATGCGTTTTCTGTTGATTGGCGCAATGCTAAATATGGTCAAAATACTTACGACTTTGATATTACCGACGTTGACCAGTGGGCATTAATGCGAACTGATGTCCGCGAAGATGAAATAAGCAATGAATACAACACGTATCAAGTCGATTTTAATTACGAACTCAATGATGTGCATTCATTTAAGTTTGGTCTACAGTCTAAAAATTATCAATCAGATGGCTTTGAACGCAGAGACCGTGTTGATTGGGAAAACAACCCAAATTCACCTGAAGCTGTTTTCCAAATAACAAACATCCCAATATTACATGACTATGTTATTGCAGATAACCAAGCTACTTTTGAGCGTGTTGTTGCAACAGGTTTAATTTCTCGAGAGTTAGACGCCTCTCATAATCGCCCTGGTACTGTATATCAAATTGAAGAAGATACTATTGGGGTTTATGCACAGTATTTATGGAACACCGAAATAAGTAACTTCCCAATTAGAGGTAACTTAGGTTTGCGTTGGTACGAAACTGAACAAACATCGAGCGGGGAAGTTAATACAGGAGCAGGTTTTGAGCAAATTGCATTTAGTAAAACCTATTCCGATTTACTACCAAGCTTAAATGTTGTTGCTGATATTTCTGATAATTGGTTAGTCCGCTTTGGTGCAAATCGCAATATTTCTCGACCAAATTTAAATCAATTAAAAGCGGCTGGGCAAGTGGGCGTTGCAGATCAATTTATTAGTGCTGGTAACCCTAATTTAGAGCGTTTTGTTGCTGATTCATTCGAAACATCATTTGAGTTTTATGGTGATTCATCAAGCTTAGCTATTGCAGTGTTTCACAAAGATATGGAGTCATTTATTGTCCAGCAATCAGTGACCCTACCGTATGAGCAAACGGGTTACCCTCTAGAGTTTTTAGATTTTGACCCGCGCGTAAATGCGCAATCTGAGTTTACCGTTTCACAACCTATAAATGGTGATTCTACAGATGTTACTGGTTTAGAAGTTGCGTTTCAAATGGACTTTGATTTTTTACCCGAGCCGTTTAATTACTTAGGAATGCTCGGTAATGTAACCATTGCAGATGGCGAAACTATTTTGTTTAACGAAGGTGAGCGCATCAGTGTTACTCCTCCTGGCTTGTCTGAGCTGTCTCACAACTTTACCCTTTATTATGAAACGCCGCATTGGGGCATGCGTGTATCGAGCTCTTATCGTGATGAATACATTACAGGGGAAGGCTCAGAGCAAAACATTGTTGCCGGATACGATGAAACAACGTTTGTTGATTTTAAATCGTTCATGAATATTACAGAGCAAGTAAAAATAACCTTTGAAGCAACGAACTTAACCGACGAAGCGATTCGACAATTCCTCGATCACAGAACCCAATCTTACTCACAAAGTGGTCGTAATTTTGCGTTAGGTATGTCGTATAAATTTTAGCTCTCACCTCTAAACTGGCTGCTTTTGCAGCCAGTAACTTTAAGGAAAAAAGTTATGCAAAAACACACTGTTTCATTACTTATTAATTTATTCCTGCTTTTGGTTTGTTGCCCATCAATTGCTGCAAATGACACATTTACTTTAGGTATTGTTGCCGATTGCCAATATGCAGAACAAGCCAATAAAGGTACTCGACACTATACATCTTGCCCTCAAAAGTTCAGCACTGCGGTTGAGCAATTTAATGCTCTGCCTTTATCGGGAGTATTACATTTAGGCGACTTTATCGACCGTGAATTTAAAAGTTTTACCCCATTAAATACAATATCATCGTCACTTAACGCTCCCCTTTATCATGTATTAGGAAACCATGAATTCTCGGTAGATGATAAGTTTAAAATGCGCATAACTAACACTTTAAACATGCCATCGCGCTACTACAGTTTTGAAATAAATAATTGGCTCTTTATTGCTTTAGATGGCAATGATGTAAGTACTTACGCATGGCCTACAAATAGTAAAAAGCATAAACAAAATATGGCCTTGTTTAACTCTCAATATAAAGGGCACGAAGATTGGAATGGCGCAATTGGTATAAAACAGCTTAAGTGGTTAGAAGAAAAGCTAAAAGTAGCGCAAGTAAAAGAGCAACCTGTTGTGCTACTGAGTCATTTTCCTATTTTTCCTGAGAACAATCATAACCTATGGAACGCGCAAGAAGTGCTAACCCTTATTAGCCAGTATCCAGCCGTAAAAGCATGGTTTAATGGTCATAACCATGTAGGTAATTACGCAAAAAAAGACGGCATTCACTTCGTGACTTTTCATGCGATGCTTGATACCGATACAACTGCATTTAGCACTCTTGAATTTTCGCCAACCCAACTTAAAATTAATGGTCAAGGGAGGCAGCCTTCAATGGTTCTTCCTATTAAATAACCGCAATAAAACGAAGATAACCTATGGCTCTATATAATAACGCGTACAAGGAGAGGATTAGCGTGACTAGGGAACTTAGTCACGCATTTTTGGCACTTATGTAGCTATGCAATTGCTCAATAGCACTTTGCATTTGGCGGCTTATATCACCTAGGCTAAACCCTGTTGCCACTTTAATTTGTTGATATGTTTCACCATGAATACGACTACGTACTATAAGGTCTCGCTGCTTATCTGTAAGCGTATTCATCGCATCTGAAATATATTCAATTCGCAAATTCATGCTACATAGATCCTCAGGGCTACCTTGTGTACATAGTGGTTCATCAATATTATCGCGGGTATCGTCTAAAAAATGTTGAGTGTTTTTAAAACGAGAACGATAATTTAAACCAATGTTAATAGCTGAACGAAGCAGATAAGCTTTCGGAAACTCTATTTTATCAATATGCTGATGCGATAACATATTACTAAATGCTTCCTGCACTAAATCTTCATGGTCGCTAAGGCTTGCCCCAAAGAAGTCACGGACTCTACGGTTTAGTTCACTATTGTGCTCGGTATATAATTTTTCAAAAAATGATTCGATAATCATAAAATGACTTTAAAAACCTCTTAATTCAAAAGTAAAAACAACTGTATCAGTCGTTATATTTAAGAGGATTAATCTAGCATTCAATTATGCTAAGAATATGACAAACCAAGCGTTTGTCACTAAAAGGTCATTTATTAGCTAAGTTACGACTCAGCAGTAATGTGCTCGTTAAGCGCTGCTTTTTCGTCAATGCTAAGCGCTTGTTTTGATTTAGCAACAAAGTCGTACCTCACCATCACAGCTTTGCCTATTGCGCAGCATTTATCGTGTTGCCATGCTTCCTGTCTAAGCGTAAAAGAGCTAGTGCCTATATGTTCTACAGAGGTTTTTACGGTCACTTCGTGGCCATAAAATAATTCGCCTACAAACGACACTTCAACTTTGGCGATAATCAATTTCCAATCATGCGGGTTTAAGTCTGGTGTAAAAAACTTAAAAATAGGTCCACGTGCGACTTCAAACCAGACAGGGAGTACGGTATTGTTAATGTGTCCGAGTGCATCTGTTTCGCTAAAGCGCGGCATCACTTTTTCAATAAACATAAAAATCCAATAATAATTATATAAAGGTAAACCATGACGGACTTTATACGCGTTATTGATAACGCATTAAGCGATGAGTTTTGCGATGAATTTATTACCACATTCGCGCAAAGCCCGCATGTAAAACAAGGGGTAACATCGGGCGGTGTCGACTTAAAGAAAAAAGACAGTCACGACCTACACTTAAATAATCACCCCGAATATGCACAACAATTAAAACATATACAACAAACGACTGCACAGCATGTTTTTAAGTATGTTGAAGAGCATATTTTTATGATGATTGGGGCGTTTGGCTTAAAGGTCTATCACCCAAAAGCAGGTGAAGTAGTCGATTTAACCCAAGAGAATTTTGAAGAAGTGGGTAAACCACAATTACCTTTGCTAGTTCAGCAAATTTTTAGACTTGGTAATATTCAAGCGCAAAAATACGAAGTAAATAAAGGTGGTTACCCTTACTGGCACAGTGAGGTTTATCCGCAGCTACAGCATAATGAAGCACTGCATCGCGTGTTGTTATTTATGTTTTATTTAAACGATGTTGATGAAGGCGGTGAAACGGAGTTTTACTATCAAAATCGTAAAATAGCACCTAAAAAAGGCACTATGGTAATAGCCCCAGGCTACTTTACACATACCCATAGAGGCAATAAGCCAGTATCAAACGATAAGTATATTTTAACCTCGTGGGTATTGTTTAACCGTGCAGAACAAATATATGGTGCGCCAAAGAGTTAGCGCACCAAAACTTATATGATTAACCTAGTAGCTCATCAAATAAATCAAACAGTTGATCAAGCTCTTTAATGGTGTTGTAGTGCATACAACCAATGCGCACTACACCGCCTTTATCAAGCACATCTAATTGCTTGCACAAACCTTGGGCATAAAAGTTACCATCCCACACGCATATATGCTGTTTACCTAAAAATTCTGAAACGGCGCGTGGCTCAAGCCCTTCAAAAATTAAAGCAAAAGTAGGTGTACGCTCATTTAAGCGATCAAAGTCATCAATACCAAACAACTTAATGCGTGGGTAGTTTACCAAGCGCGTTAAAAAGTGCTCACTAAGCGCCATTTCGTGTTGTTTAGTTTTAGCAAAAGCTATGCTTAACTTTTCGCGGCGTGAGTGACTATCGTCAAGTTCGCTAATTGCTGCAATGTAATCAACAGCTGCGATAAAACCCGCCATGGCTTCAAAGCTTTGTGTGCCGGTTTCCCAGCGGCCTGGTGCTACGTCTTTAGCTGGCTCAACTTTGTAAGGTGTGAACCCGTCTAAATGTTCTTTTTTACCATAAACCATACCTAAATGCGGGCCAAAAAACTTATATGCAGAGCAGGCTAAAAAGTCGCAATCAAGCGCTTGCACGTCAACAAGTTCGTGCGGTGCGTAATGTACGGCATCAACATAAACAAGTGCGCCTACAGCGTGAGCAAGCTCAACAATACGTTTAATATTATTAATTGAACCTGTGGTATTTGACGCATACGTTACCGCTACAAGCTTAGTGTTGCTGTTTAATAAGCTTTCAAATTGCACCATATCTAAGCTGCAATCAGCTTCATTAATAAGCGCTGTATTTACCTTTACGTCTTTATCTTCTGCAGCTTGCTGCCACGACGATACATTTGAGAAATGATCGGCATTGGTTACAATTATTTCATCGCCAGCCTGCCAGTCGCGTGAAATAGCACGGCTAAAGCTAAATGTTAGGCTGGTCATGTTTGGACCAAACACAATTTGTTGTGAGCTAGGTGCATTAAGTAAGTCAGCGGCGGCTTGGCGCGCATTAGCCATCAACTCAACCGTTTTATCACTAGAAAAAAACGCGCCACCTAAATTCGAATTATAACGACCTAAATAAGCAGTCATCGCATTAAGCACCGATGTTGGTACCTGCGAGCCACCTGGTCCGTCTAAAAATATTGGCGATTTACCATCAACGTTTTGCATTAATGCAGGAAACTGCTCACGTAATTGCGTTATGTTCATGCTTATTCCTTAAGACGTTAATACAAAACAATCCAGGTAACCTGGTTTGCTAGCATCAATTTTGTTCATAGGTGTTGCGTTATGCCACACTTGACGGTCGTTTATTAATGCAAACATGCCGTCTTTTATTTCCATTTTAAAACAAGGCTCAGCTTGCTTGTTTTCGTATACAAGTAGCTCGCCGCCTTCTAAGTTTTCATGAGAAACGCCGCATATACATACATGATCAAAACCATCTTGATGTACGCCTTCTGGCGCTGCCGGCGTATCGCTGTTAATTGCAAGCATACGGAACTGATGAATTTCAATATCACGCTGCTCATCAATACCGGTAAGTTGGCGAAACTCATTTACAATGCTTTTCATGCCTTCTGACTCAAGTAAACTTTGCTCTAGGTTTTCGTAAGTACGCTCTACATTACCTTGAAAAGTATTAATTGAATCATCTTGAACAAATGCTTTGGTTTGTTGTAACTTTATTTCACCATTTTGCATTTTAACTACTGAGTAACGACGTTTACGAAAGGCACCATCTGCATAAGGATTTGCAGGCAGGTTATCAAAAGAAGGCTTAACCAAATCAATATTTGCTTGGTTAACAAAACGTAGTTGCAGTAAATTCTGGTTGTTTAATGCTGTCATAAAATCTCGCCTAAAATAATGAGAATATTGATGAGGATTTTAATGCATTTTGATAGGAATTTTTGCGCGATTACTTACTTTAAAAGCAACTTAAGACTAGATTTAATACAATAATATAAAAAAAGAAGCATGAACTATCTAATATTTATTTTAGCCAATAAAAAACCCGCCTAAGCGGGTTTTTAAACAAACTCTAAAAATTATACAGCTTGTTGAATAATCACGTTGTCTGCTTTTTTAGTGTAAGCAGGCATACGGTGGAAGTTCAAGTAACGGTATGTATCTGACGCCGTTGCATTGATCTTCGCAGCATATTCTTGGTACTCAGCAACTGTTGGTAATTTACCAATGATTGCAGCAATTGCAGCAAGCTCAGATGATGCTAAGAATACGTTTGCGCCATTACCTAAACGGTTAGGGAAGTTACGTGTAGAGGTAGACACAACCGTTGCTTTATCTGCAACACGTGCTTGGTTACCCATACATAGTGAACAACCTGGAGTTTCGATACGTGCGCCAACACGACCAAAAATACCGTAGTAACCTTCTTCTGTAAGTTGGTCTTTGTCCATCTTAGTAGGTGGAGCAACCCAAAGCTGAGTTGGAAGTTGACCTTTAAAGCCATCAAGCAACTTACCAGCAGCACGGAAGTGACCAATGTTAGTCATACAAGAACCGATGAATACTTCATCAATTTTCTCGCCAGCAACATCAGAAAGAAGACGCGCATCATCTGGGTCATTTGGAGCACAAAGAACAGGTTCTTTAATCTCAGCTAAATCAATTTCAACGATATGCTTGTACTCTGCATCAGCGTCAGCTTCCATTAGTTCTGGGTTAGCTAACCAATCTTGCATTGCAGTAATACGACGTTCAATCGTACGTACATCGCCGTAACCTTCAGAAATCATCCACTTAAGCATAACAATGTTTGATTCTAGGTATTCAGAGATAGACTCTTTAGATAACTTAACAGTACAACCTGCTGCCGAACGCTCTGCAGATGCATCTGATAATTCAAACGCTTGCTCAACAGTTAGGTGCTCAACGCCTTCAATTTCTAGTACGCGACCAGAGAATTCGTTAATTTTACCTTTTTTCTCAACTGTTAATAAACCTTGTTTGATACCGTAGTAAGGGATTGCATGAACAAGGTCACGTAAAGTGATGCCTGGTTGCATTTCGCCTTTAAAACGAACCAAAATAGATTCAGGCATATCAAGTGGCATAACACCAGTTGCTGCTGCGAATGCTACTGCACCCGAACCTGCTGGGAATGAAATACCTAATGGGAAACGTGTATGTGAATCACCACCAGTACCTACGGTATCTGGTAATAACATACGGTTTAACCATGAGTGAATAATACCATCACCTGGACGAAGTGAAACACCGCCACGGTTCATGATGAAATCAGGAAGCGTATGGTGAGTGCTTACATCGATAGGCTTAGGATAAGCTGATGTATGACAGAATGACTGCATTGTTAAATCTGCAGAGAAACCTAAACATGCTAGATCTTTAAGTTCATCACGTGTCATAGGACCTGTTGTATCTTGCGAACCAACAGTTGTCATTTTAGGCTCACAGTACTGACCTGGGCGAATACCTGCAACGTTACATGCTTTACCAACCATTTTTTGCGCTAGTGTGAAGCCTTTATCAGAAACTTCTGTTGCTGTTGGTACTTTAAATGTATCAGTTGCACCTAAGCCAAGAGATGTACGCGCTTTGTCAGTTAAACCACGACCGATAATTAGTGGAATACGACCACCTGCACGAACTTCATCTAAAATCACATCAGATTTAAGCTCAAAAGTAGAAATCACTTTATCAGTACCATGTTGCTTAACAACACCTTCGTACGGATAAATGTCGATTTGCTCGCCCATGTTGAGTTCATCAACATTTAATTCGATTGGTAATGCGCCTGAATCTTCCATTGTATTGAAGAAGATTGGAGCAATTTTATTACCTAAACATACACCGCCAACACGCTTGTTTGGTACAAACGGGATATCATCGCCCATAAACCAAAGTACAGAGTTAGTTGCAGACTTACGAGAAGAACCCGTACCAACAACATCACCTACGTAAGCAAGTGGTAAACCTTTAGTTTTTAATTCTTCAATCTGAGTAATTGGACCTACTTCGCCCGCTTTATCAGGTGTAATACCATCGCGTTCAATTTTTAGCATTGCTAAAGCATGAAGTGGGATATCTGGACGAGACCATGCATCTGGTGCAGGAGACAAGTCATCAGTATTTGTTTCGCCAGTTACTTTAAATACAGTAACTGAGATCTTTTCAGCAACAGCTGGCTTATTAGTAAACCATTCTGCATTTGCCCAAGACTCTATAATTTGCTTAGCGAATGTATTACCTGCTTTTGCTTTTTCTTCTACATCGTAGAACGCATCAAACATAAGTAATGTATTTGAAAGGCCTTTAACTACGATTGGTGCAAGTGTTTCGTCATCAAGTAGGTCAATCATTGGTGCAATATTGTAACCGCCCAACATTGTACCTAATAATTCTGCCGCTTTTTCTTTAGAAACAAGTGGAGAATTAGTTTCACCTTTAGCTACAGCTGCTAAGAAGCCCGCTTTAATATAAGCAGCATCATCAACACCTGCTGGTATACGCTGAATGAACAAATCTAAAATGAATTCTTCTTCACCTGCAGGTGGATTTTTGATTAATTCAATAAGATCAGCAGTTTGCTGAGCATCTAATGGCGCTGGTACGATACCTAACGCGGCACGTTCTTCTACGTGTTTACGATATTCTTGTAGCACAATATTGCCCTCTTGGTGACGTGAAAGTATCCGGTAGCGCTTCAAGCGCAAATAAGTTACCCAATACTTATAGTATTCTAACGCGTAATTATAAAGCTTTTATGGATAGATGAAAATCCATCCAGTTACGCAACTGATTATACCGATTATAAATACTATGAATAGTGGTTGTAGTAAAAACTATTTTCATGAATACTTGTTAAGTAAGAATCATTACCATTAACCAATATTAATTTATTACAGGCATAAAAAAACCCAGCACTTGGCTGGGTTTTTATTACAAACTATTTAATTAACGTAAAACTTTAACGTTTTTGATAGTTTTGATATGCGCTTCTACACGACGGTTTTCTGCGTTTGCAGCTTTAGTGTTTGCATCATTTTTAAGACGCTCTTCACCTAAACCAACTGTAGTAATACGGTCTTTAGCAATGCCATCAGAAACTAATTGCTTAGCTACTGCATCAGCACGTTTTTTAGATAACCATTTGTTGTAAGTTGCTTTACCTACAGAAGAAGTGTGACCTTCTAAAAGTACTGTTGTATCTGGGTACTCTTTTAAGAATGCAGATACTTTTTCAATATCGTTTAAGTACTGAGTAGATACTGCTGAAGCATTGTTAGGGAAAGTCACTAATAAGCTTACAGTTACTTCTTTATCTTCATATAAAGTACAACCAGTGCCATCAACTGCATCAGTCATAGGTGTGTTAGCACACTTATCATCTGCATCAGCAATGTTGTCGTTGTCGCTATCTGTAGGAGCTACAGCTACTTCAACAATTTCTGGAGCTGGTTTAACTGGCTCTACAGGAGCTGAATTTTGGCCAAATAAGTAGTTAATACCAATTTTAGCGCCTACATCTGTGTAACCACGGTCAAGACCTTGGTATACAGCTGTTTCAGCATTTACAAATAAGCCATCTGTAATGAAATGTTGGTAACCAACACCTGCATTTAAGAATGTGTTGTCATCTACTACGTCCATTTCTTTAATACCGAAAAGACCGTAGAAAGGACCGCCATTTAAATGGTAAAGAGCATCAATACCGTAACGCTCGCCATCAATACCGTTGCGGTTGCCAGCAACTTTATCAAAAGCATTAAAATCCATATCTGCATATTCAAGACGTGCGCTCCAGTAATCACTGAAACGGTAACCGGCTTCAACACCCCAGCCAGTTGATTCATTTACGTCAAGACCAGCTTGAGCACGCATGTTTTTCCAAGAGGCGTCATAGTAGTCGCCAAATGCGCCAATGTAGAAACCTTCTTCTTTATCAGCAGCGAATGTAGATGCGCTAGTTGCAGCCAACGCGATTGCAATTGTAAGTGATTTTAATTTCATTGTTTTCTTCCCATTTGAACAATTTTAAATTGTAGCTAATCGATACTAGCTCAATCAGTTTTATATAGACTAACTGAGCCTTTGTTAATCAATACTTAACGAAAAATAAAGTTTATAACTTTTTTCTATGCCTCGTCACAACACACATCCACTTACTATAGGCGAAATTAAAACTTTATTGAAAAATAAATATAGTAGTTTGTTGTAAATTAGTGCTTAGCAAGGAATGTAAGAGCAATTAAATTAAATGCACTTATAAATGTAAATGCAAAGAAACATTGCTTGGCTTTAATTCGGCGCATAATACCACCAGAATTAACATTACCCTAGGTATATGCACATATTTGATTAAAAAATGACTCTTTTTAATCATGTAGTTATACTCAAAGTTAAGTATTAAGTACCACAAAAAGTTTGGTAATCATTATCATTTATCTGTGCAGCCTGAAATTCTGATAATTTTTCACTGTCAGAATACGGGTTACTGGCTATTTTTATAAAGCGCTGTAGTAACTCACTAGACCCTGTAGCGTTATATTGTGCAATTATTTCTTCGATCACATGATTACGCGGTATTACACGAGGATTTGCAGCTCTCATTACTTCATAACTATTATCGTCGGTTAAGCCTACCCACCTAGCTCTCCATTCAATTAGCGACTCTGGTATTACTACTTCTTCTTTTAAGGATTCAGTAAGCACATCGAAGGTATTGGTGTAATCGAGCAGGTTATCTTTTAATAGTGTTAACAACTCTGCGATTAACTCGCCACTACTATTACAAGATTCATTTAAACCCAGTTTTTGTGCCCACATAGCCGTAAATTCAGTATTAAACTGCTCAGCAAAACTATTAATAAATGGCGTCATTAATGAAACCGCTTGCTCGTCATCATCGCTAATAAGTGGTATTAAACTCTCAGCTAAGCGAGCACAGTTCCAGTTAGCTATATTAGGTTGATTACCAAATGCATACCGACCTTGTTTGTCGATAGAGCTAAATACAGTATCAAAGTCAAAGCTATTCATCATGGCACACGGGCCGTAATCAATGGTTTCTCCGCTTACTAGCGTATTATCGGTATTCATTACTCCATGAATAAAGCCAACACGCATCCAGCTCACAACTAGCTTAACTTGGTTTTTAATCACAGCGCCTAAAAATGCTAAATAGCGCTGCGATCCTGTATCTGTTATTTCTGGGTAGTGTCGCTCTATAGCTAAATCGGCTAAATTTTTAAGTCCTTCAACATCGCCTTGCGTCGCTAAATATTGAAACGAGCCAACACGAATATGGCTCGTTGCTAAACGAGTCACTATGGCGCCTGCTTGTGGCGGATTACGATAAACCGTTTCACCACTACCAACAACCGCTAAGCAGCGTGTGGTTTTAATGCCTAGTGCATGCATTGCCTCGCTCATTACGTATTCACGAATAGCAGGACCAAGAGCACAACGCCCATCTCCCCCTCTTGAGTAAGGAGTAGCACCAGAGCCTTTTAATTGAATATCCCACAACTGGTTTTTATCATCATTAATAGCGCCCAGTAAATGCGCTCGCCCATCGCCTAAACGTGGTGAAAAATGTCCAAATTGGTGCCCAGAGTAACCAAGTGCTACTGCAGGAATCGCCTGTTTTTCGTTACCGCTAAAAGTGCTAGCACGCAAATCAGCTGCAACGTTAATATTAAACTCTTTTGCTAAGCTCTCGTTCCACAGTAATAACTGAGGAAAGGCAACACTTGCAGGGAAATCTTCTATCGCAAAGTTTTCCGTAATGTCTGTGTATCTTGGCACTAATTTCATGGTAATTCCTATTATTGCTGACTTATACCAACACGGTTGTCACCTACGCCATAGGCCACAATTAAGCTCAACTCTTGCATACTTAAGCCACTTTGCTTTTGCATTTCGTTAAAAAAGGCTTGGGCTGCACTCAGTGATTTTTTAGTTTGTAAGCCGCCGTCTATAATTTTATGGGCACGCAAATAATTCTCTACATCGCGTGATAGTAAAAAAGTATCTTTACCAAGTGCTCGCAGTGCATAAGGCCCTGTATTTCCGCCTAAACGCGCACCATGCTTTTTTAAATACGCCCATAAACCAATAATATCGTCTGTTGGCCAATTAGCGATAAACTGACTAAAACTGCCATGTTCCTCTGCTATTTCGTGGATCATGTAAGCATTTTCGGTAATTGTTTTTACTTTTTTATAGTTACGAACAATTCGCTCATCCGTTGCTTTTTGTTCCAGCATATCAGGTGGCATCATTAATAACTTATCAACGCTAAAATCCCAAAAAACCTCTCTAAAGCCTGGCCACTTATTATTAATGACTGACCAATAAAAGCCACTTTGAAATACTTTTCGAGTAAATTCCTCAAGCCAATCGTCGTCACTTAACGTGCTTAGTTGTTTTTTAGATAGCGGTTTTGCGAGTAATAACTTAAGCATTTTTTCAGAGCCTTTTCGCTCTACCGCTCGCTTATAAATATCGCTAAATTTTTCCATCTGATTAATACCTTACTTCTACTATGGGTCTAGTGTACGAGAAAAGCACCCAATACGTAACCACCCCTCTTTTCGATGAATTAATCTGTATTTAGTAGCTTGACACCCAGATGGCTAAAATGCTTTAATCGCCGTAATTACCCTATTTAAATGCACAGGTTTGTAAGTTTTACTCTACAAACAGGTGCAAAGGGCTAGAAGAGGTGCGTTATTCAGGTAGCGTATGTTAGGAGCGCAAACTCCAGTGAGCATACGTGAGGGGAATTAACGCCGAGAAGTAACCACTTTTGCGAGGTGTTTATTTCGGGCGACTAGGTTGAACCCTAGCGACTGTCACCAATAGCTGCTTATAAAAAGCAGCTTATTAGTTTGGTGGAGAGCTTCTGGTCTTAAATATTAAGGCCGTGCGCCCTATTATTTTAAGCCCATTCGCTCTTCGAATTATTAGTTCGAACGACGTTAATGCGGCTCCTTCCATAAAGCTTTTTAACTCTTCGAATAATACCAATTGCATTAAATTAGTTATCGCTAAAATGATCACGTTTTTAATAAAGTTGGTACAAATTATAAGTTCGTGAGAGATGATCAACAACTTCAATTTAAACGACTACTCATTGTGGACCGCGCTCGTAACGCCATTTGATCAACACGGCGATGTTGACTACAACACGTTAACTAAACTGGTTAGCGAGCAAGAAGCGGCACATAACGGTATTTTACTACTTGGCAGTACGGGCGAAGGTTTAGCACTAACGCTAAAAGAGCAACAAGCCATTGTTGAACACGTATGCCAGCTAAAACCAGCAGTACCACTCATGGTTGCTGTGGGCGGTAGTAACCTAAAGCAACAAATTGAGTGGGTTAACTACTGTAATACACTCCCAATTCATAGCTTTTTACTTGGCTCACCGCTTTATACAAAGCCTGGCGCTATAGGTCAAACTCATTGGTTTGAAAGCCTACTTAATGCAAGTGTTCACCCGTGTATGCTTTATAACGTACCGGGTCGAAGTGCTGTTAGCATTCCAACGGCAACAATTCAAAACTTACAAAATAATAAAAATTTATGGGCGTTAAAAGAAGCGAGCGGCAGCATTGCTCAGTTTGAAGCTTATCGCCAAGCTGCGCCTAATTTAGCTATTTTTAGTGGCGACGATGCGCTAATGCCTTATTTTGCTCAAGCTGGCGCAAAAGGTTTAGTGTCGGTAGCTGCAAATGCATGGCCCGCACAAACTCACGAGTTTGTTAAACGCAGCTTAAGTGGTCAACACCCTAATTTATTTGCCCAGTGGTCAAGCGCTATTAATAGCCTATTTGCTGTTGCAAACCCTATTCCCGTAAAGGTATTGATGCATTTGCAAGGTCGCTTAAGCAGCCCGCAACTTCGTCCACCTTTAACACACCTTGAGTTAACTCAAACCGATTGCATCACAACTGCAAACAACACCATTTTATCTTGGCATTAAATACAGGTTTTTATAATGAGCTGGTTAGAACTATTAAATAATTTAGAATCGGGCGCAGTACGCGCAGCATCACAAAACGAAAGCGGCCAATGGCAAGCTAACGTAGAAGTAAAACAAGGCATTTTGGATGCCTTCAAAAATGGCACTAATACTGAGTTTGCAGGTGGTTTTGTTGATAAACATAACTTAGCTCCGCAAGAATTTAGTACTGACGATGGCGTACGTATGGTGCCGGGTGGCTCTAGTGTTCGCCGTGGTGCTTATGTTGCTAAAGGCACGATTATTATGCCACCAGCGTATGTAAACATTGGTGCATACATCGACGAAGGCACAATGGTAGATAGCCACGCATTAGTTGGCTCGTGTGCACAAGTAGGTAAAAACGTACATTTAAGTGCTGCAGTGCAGCTTGGTGGTGTACTTGAGCCAATTGGTGCAAGCCCAGTAGTTGTAGAAGACGACGCCTTTATTGGCGCTGGCTGTATTATTGTTGAAGGTGTAGTCATTAAAAAAGGTGCAGTACTTGCCCCAGGCGTGCGTTTATCGGCGACTATTCCGGTATACGACTGCGTAAACGAGCGCCAACTAGATAAAGGCGAGCCAATCCCAGAATACGCGATTGTAATACCAGGCTCTCGCCCTGCGTCAAACGAGTGGGCGCGCGAGCAAGGCTTAAGCATGTCGTGTGCGTTAATTGTTAAATACCGCGACGAGAAAAGCGATGCATCGTTATTGCTTGAAGAGGTTTTACGATAATGAGCTTTTTGAGCACGCCTATCAAAACCGCTGTAAATACAATTACACAACAACTTGATACACCTTTTTTTGTTTACGACCTAGATCAACTAAACACGCATCTTGCACGTTTAGTTGCGCAAACCGATGTAAAACTGTGGTACGCGGTAAAAGCAAATCCACTGTCTAAAATTATTCAAAGCTTAGACAGTGCTGGCTTTAATTTTGACGTAGCAAGTAAAGGTGAGCTTGAGCAAGTGCTAGCACAAGGTATTAGCTCACAGCGCGTGCTCAACACAGGGCCTGCAAAAAGCCCTAAACAAATTAAACACTTTATTGAGCGCGGAGTACGTATATTCGTAGCCGAAAGCCTCAATCAAGTACGTTGGTTAAACCAACAAGCGCAACTACAAAATACGCAGTTACAAGTATTACTGCGAGTGCAATTACGCTGGCCTGAGGGTGAAAAAAACCCACTGGGCGGCGACAGCCTTACGCCGTTTGGTTTAGGTTGTGATGAGTGGCAAGCACTCAATGTAACCGACTACCCTGCACTTAAGTTTGACGGCTTACATATTTTTCAGTGGGGCAACATGCTTAGCACGCAAAAGCTAAGCGAATTGTGGTCACAAATGATTGCACCTCTTAGCCAACTTGCCAGCGATTTAAATATTAGCCTTAAAATTCTCGATTTAGGTGGTGGTTTAGGTATTCCTTATACACAAAATGAAACAACTCTTGATTGGGATGACTTAATTGCTGCGCTCGCTAAAATTAAAAATGATGCTGGCGTAGAAGAATTATGGATGGAACTTGGTCGTTATGCCGTTGGCGAATGTGGTCATTACGCAAACCCAGTAATAGAGCGCAAACAAAACTATAATCAACAGCAAGTCATTTTAAGCGGCGGTATAAATCACTTATTACGCCCTGCTGTTACCAGCCAAGATTTTCCTGCTGCGTTACTACGTGAATCCAGCGCTAAAACACAAACGTTAACCTTATACGGACCGCTTTGTACCGCGCTTGATTGCTTGGGTGAACATAACTTACCAAGCGATTTAAATGAGCACGATTGGCTGGTGTTCAGCCAATGTGGTGCTTACGGTTTTACCGAAAGTATGCCGTATTTTTTATGCCATGAGCTAGCCGCAGAGTACACTCTTCAAAACGGTACACTTACCTGTGTTCGCCAAGCCGAAAATGCTAGCCATTATTTAAGGTAATAAATATGAGCAATAAAACACACATCAGCCAAGAGAACATTGTAGTAGGGGAAGTCGCAAACGGCTTACCACTTACAATTCCTGTGTATCGTTTAAAAGGCGATGGCACAGGGCCTAGTGTTTATGTTCAGGCCAATATGCATGGCGCTGAAGTGCAAGGTAACGCAGTTATTTTTCAGCTACTTGAGCAATTAAAACACCTTAATCTTAATGGCGATATTACATTAGTGCCTTATGCTAACCCAATTGGTTGTAATCAAAAATCTGGCGAGTTTACCCTTGGCAGGTTCGATCCGATTACGGGCACTAATTGGAATCGCATGTATCACTACAATAAAAATTTAGTGGCACAGTTTGCACAAAATCATACCCAGTATGACGACGCTACATTAAAAAGTAACTTCAAACAGGCGCTTATTGACGAAGTAGACAACAAACTTAACGGCCCTGCTTATTTACTTAATACGGGTAAACGCATTGCACTTAACCTACAAAAGCTCGCTCATCAGGCTGATATAGTACTCGATTTACACACAGGTCCTATTTCAAGCAAGCATTTGTACTGCCCAACCTATGCAACCGACAGCGCACGTTACTTTAATATTGAGCATGTATTGCTTATTCCTAGTGATTTTGACGGCGCTATGGACGAAGCTAACTTTTGCCCGTGGTGGCATTTAAGTGATGCACTTAGCGGGCAAGGTCGCGAATTATCAATACCTGTTGAAGCATTTACTGTAGAGCTAGGTAGCCAAGAAAAAATAGACTTAAAAGAAGCGCTAAACGATGCTAACAGCATTTTAAGTTACTTAAATCACAAAGGCGTGCTGCAAAACGCACCACATACGCCAGCTAATATCACTCGCTATGCATGTAATTTAGATGACTACTTTGCTTATTACGCCCCCATTGGCGGCATGGTTGAATACATAGCCCCACTTGGCGGGCACATTAAAGCCGGTGAGCCTATTGCTAATATTTTACGCATGGAGCGCTACTTAAGCGAGCAACCACTGCAAACACTTACTCTCGATTGCGATGCAATTGCCATTTTGCACTTTGCCTCGGCGAGTGTTAACCAAGGCACCGAACTTTATAAGTTTTTTACTAACATATTTGAGCTTTAGCTCACCCTTCTCATTGCGTGAGAGCACATAGTTAATGTGCATTAAAAAAGCGGCCTAGGCCGCTTTTTTTTCTGATCTATATTTACTTTGTATACGTATAGACCTTGTTATAAATACAAATTCAGTAAAAGTTCACCGTTACATATGTAAAAAGACGTTATAATTAAATTAACGCATACAACACAACCCGAACCCACAAGGAATTACAATGAGCTGGCGCCACTGGATCACACTTTCTGCCTTAATAAGTACAGCTACCTTCGCACAAGAAGAAGTTGCTACAAATGAGCAAGACAACGACATCGAACTTGTAAAGCAGTGTATTTTAAATGAAGTAATTGGCGGAGATGGTAAACAAACATTAGACGATCTTCGTAAAAAGTGTTCAGCTCTTGAAGAAAACAAACAACTTACCGCGCTTGATAAACGCCAAGCTCGTGAAGAAGTAGGTAAAAAAAATAGAAATGTAATTACGCCACATAAGCGTAACTATATTTTACCGCTTTCGTACGTATCACACCCAAACGATCGCCCATTTGATGGCTTTGATGCACTAACCGACGACAACGACGGTGAACCGCTCGACAACTTAGAAGCAAAATACCAGCTATCGATAAAAGTGCCTCTTTACGATGATTTTTCGGATAAAGACCAAGCCATATTTTTTGGCTTTACACTGCAATCATATTGGCAGATTTATAACTCAGAAATTTCTTCTCCATTTCGTGAGACCAACTACGAACCAGAGATATTTTGGATAAATTACCTCGACCCAGAAAACGTATTATGGGGCGACGAAATGGCAATCGCATTAGGTATCTCGCATCAGTCAAATGGTCGAAGCCAACCAAACTCACGTTCGTGGAACCGTATTTATGCAGACTTTATCTGGGAAAACAGAGGCTTTGTTTTTAGCTTTAAACCTTGGTATCGCATAGCTGAGGACGAAAAAGAAGATATTTTAGAAGCCAATGGCGACGACAACCCAGACATATATAAATACATGGGTTACTTTGAGTTTAGCGGCGCGTATCGTTTTCATGACCATGAGTTTAGCTTTATGACACGTAACAACTTAAATTCAGATAATCGTGGTGCAATTCAACTCGACTGGTCGTTTCCTTTATGGGGCCGCGTTCGTGGTTATGCACAATACTTTAACGGTTATGGCGAAAGCTTAATTGATTACAATGCGGATGTAGAACGTATTGGTGTAGGTATATTATTAACCGATCTGCTGTGATACTTCCCTAAGTTTTACGCACAAAAAAGCCAAGCATCGCTTAGCTTTTTTGTGTTTTGAACAGCTAAACAGTTATTTTTTTACTACGAACTGTCCTTCAAATTCGGCAACCACGTTATCACCATCGTAAATAGTTACTGGCACTACGTAACTTGCTTTACCATCGGTTTCTAAATCGCTTAACTTGCCCTTACAGGTTTGTATATCAACACAGCCACGTGGGTCAGTAGTAAGCGGTTTTAAGTACTTAATGTTAGCATCGGCTAATACAATATTACCTTCAAGCCCAGCTTCTTTAAGTGCTAAGTACGTAGCGCCCCAACCTGTTAACGTGGCCAAGCTATAAATAGAGCCTGCAAACATGGTGTTATGTAGGTTTAAGTTAGCGTCTAGGTCGGCGCTGGTTGTAAATTGCCAATCGGTATAGCTTTCTACCTTAATACCCATCGCGTCACTAATTGGAATAGACTCACGCCACGTATTTTGTAGTACTTGCGTCCAATTTGGATGACGGAACCAGCCTGGCTCAGACGGTTTTTGCTTTATCATTTTAAAATGCTGTACATCGCCATACGCTAAATGTGCTTTTTCTTTTAGTTCGTAACCGTGGCGTTTATAAAACTCAAGCGCTCGTTCGCGTGCAAACAAAACCAGTTCATCGGCATTTTGTGTCCATGCTATTTTTTCAAGCTCATGAAGCAAACGACTACCAATATGCTGATTACGGTTCCCCTCTGCAACTGCCATGTAGCGCACTTGTGCTTGCTCATGACTGTTAAAGTGCAAACGTGCTACGCCTAGTACTTCGCCTTCTTTATTTTTTATAAAGCGGTGCTCAGAGTCTTGTTCCATATCGTCTTGTTCAGAGCCACGAGGCTCGCCCCAAGGCGCGCGTAATACCTGCCAACGCAATTGGTAATACGCTTGCCAATCTTCGCTACTTTGTGGGGTGCTTACCTGAAACATACATACTCCTGTTGTTATATAAGCCGTAAATAAAAGTCAAAAAAAGGCTACGGCGCTATACTAATAGTATTGGTTATCTACCAAGCTAAAAAAATAAAATAATTAAATTGATTGGCATTATTATGGCAAATACCATACTCCATCTTAAAAAAACTGCAAATACGACTTTGGTGATGGCTGTAAAATAACGTAAAAAAATAATGACAAAGGCCATTGCGCTTTAACGTTGCTAGTTTATGCTGAGAATATGACTGAAAAAATCAATTATATAAATTCACAGACGGATTTGCTGAGCGATCAATTTATTGAAAATAGCCACAGCATTGGTCAGTTAATCTATTGGCATAAATGCAGTGGCGATCACATTCAAGTACGTGAGCACGAGCAGTTACGCTGGTTACTTATTAACGACACTCTTCAATCTGTTATTGATTTAAATAACCCGGATTTATTACTTTTTCCACACTTATTGTACCTAGATAAGCACTGGCAAGCTCTTAGCGCGCCACAAAAAGTGTTAGAACTCGGCCTTGGCGGCGGTGCAATTCGTAATTATTTACAACACAAATACCCTAAAGCACAAATAACATCGGTTGAAAAAAACGCTGATATTATTGATTGCTATACCCAGTTTTTTTCGTCAAATAAGAATGAGCAACTGCTGTGCGCCGATGCGCAACAGATTTTAAAAAGTGTGCAAAATATTGATTGGATTATTCTAGATTTATTTAGCCAAATAGACGCGCCTCGATTTTTATTTGAAGAGGCCTTTTATAAAAAAATCTACTCAGCTTTAAATAACAACGGCGTGCTATTTATTAACTTTTTATCGCAGCATGAGTCGCAATTAAAGCAACTTCAGCAGCTATTACTCGATGTATTTGGTTGTTATGTTAGCCCGCAAAAAATTACGGGCTATGTAAATCATATTGTCGTGATCACTAAAAAAGAGGCTTAAACAGATAAGTTAAACGTAACGGGCCCATCATTGCACAAGCTTACTTGCATATCGGCACCAAACTCACCTGTGGCTATTGTAAGCTCTAACTCTTTAGCTTGAGCTACAAAGTACTCGTAAAGCTCGTTAGCTTGGCTTGGCGTAGCTGCAGATGAAAAACTAGGGCGCATTCCTTT
This sequence comes from Pseudoalteromonas sp. C8, assembly GCF_011378685.1. Classification (NCBI taxonomy): domain Bacteria; kingdom Pseudomonadati; phylum Pseudomonadota; class Gammaproteobacteria; order Alteromonadales; family Pseudoalteromonadaceae; genus Pseudoalteromonas; species Pseudoalteromonas sp. C8. The sequence continues at coordinate 47,377 of NZ_WTKT01000011.1, read as the reverse complement.
TTTAGTATCAGCCGCTAAAGTAAATTGCGAAACCACTAATAACTCACCTTTAATATCTTTAAGGCTTAGGTTCATTTTGTCGTTTTCGTCAGTAAAAATACGATAATTACTTACCTTATGTAAAAGCTTATCAGCAGTTTGTTCATCGTCGTGCTTTTCAACCCCTAGCAACAGCAATATGCCATTGCCAATTTCGCCTACCACGTGGTTGTTAATTTCTACTTTGGCATGCTTTACACGTTGTATTAAACCTTGCATTTAAACTGTGTCCTTTACTGCTGGTTCATCATCTTCTAGTTCAAGCTCTGGTGTTTCTGGAATATCATTTGGGCTAATGCACGCAGTAAATTCTGCGCCAAGCAAAACAACGACCCACGACAAATACACCCATACAAATAAAATAGGAATGGTTGCTACTGCGCCATAAATAACTTCGTACGACGGGAAATGGCTAATATAAAGAGCAAACCCCTTTTTAGTCAGCTCAAATAATAGTGCCGCAAAAAAAGCGCCAGGTATTGCCGCTCTAAACGACACCCGTGTATTAGGCACTAAGGTGTAGAGCATAATAAAGCCCACCATCGAAATTCCATACGGCAATAGCTTTAACAAAAACCCGCTAAACCCAGGAATCCCCTGATCAGCAAACGACACCAAAGATACAATATAAGAGGTAACACCAATACTGGCACCGAGCAACATAGGCCCTAAGCTCAAAACCATCCAGTACACAGCAAATGAGATCATCATTGGGCGCTTTTTCTTTATGCGCCAAATTCGGTTCAATGTGGCATCTACATTACGTATTAACAGCAATGCAATTGCAGCTAAAAAGCCAATACCTACTGCCGTCATTTGATTAGCGTTACCGGCAAAGGAGCTAATATGCTCTCTAATAACATCGGTAGAGGTAGGTACAAAATTAGTAAACAAAAAGCTCTCAATTTCCATGCGAGTAGATTCAAAGCCCGGAAAGGCTGAAAATATAGCAACACCCACCGCAATTAATGGCACTAAAGAAAGAAGTGTCACGTAAGCAAGGTAACCTGCATTAACCGTTATTTGATCGTCTATACACCGATTAAAATACTGCATCCACCAACCAGGTTGCTGGCGTATAAAGGACTTAACTTGCTGTTTGTAATGTGAGAGCTTATCATTCATACAATTGACTTGTGCTTATATAGTTTTGATTATAATAACAATCAGCGCCATAATTTACAGCACTAACGCTCGTAAACAGGAATTCAAATGAAAAAACAAACATTACTCAGTGTTTCAATGCTTGTAGTAACACTTACTTTAACTGGCTGCCAATCAGCTTATTATTCTGCGATGGAAAAAGTGGGTGTTCACAAACGCGATATTCTTATTGATCGCGTAGAAGAAACCAAAGACTCGCAACAAGAGTCACAAGAAGAATTTAAATCGGCACTAGAGCGCTTAACGACTCTAATTGATTTTAATGGTGGCGAACTACAAGACACTTACAATCAACTAAACGATGATTACGAGTCGAGCTTAAATGCCGCTAACGAAGTATCAACTAACATCAATAAAGTAGAAGACGTGGCAGAAGCGCTATTTGATGAGTGGGCCGATGAGTTAGAGCAGTACAAAAGTGCATCACTTAAGCGTGAAAGCAGCAAAAAGCTAACCGCGACTAAGCGTCAATTTGATCAGCTATTACGCTCAATGCGCAGCGCAGAGAGTAAAATGGAGCCAGTATTAACCTCGCTTCATGATAACGTTTTATACTTAAAGCATAACTTAAATGCACAAGCGGTATCGGCTATTAAAGGTGAATTCACTAACCTTAAGCGCGATATTCAATTGTTGATGAACGACATGAACAAATCGATTGCCGATTCAAACAAATTTATTGAACAAATGAATAGCGCTGGCTAATCATTTGTTACTTTAACAAGCCTGCTTAATTGCAGGCTTTTTTATGTTAAAGGAAATGCTAAAAGGGATTTACAATGAAACGCTTTTTAATCGCAACAATGCTCTTATGTATATTAACGGCCTGCGGTGCACCTAATAATATTAATCGTATTACCAGCCCCGACTCAGTTGTTGTTATTAATGATAAGAACGGTCGTTATAAAAATTTATACACAGGTGAAAAAACATATCCCACTACCTGTACTGAAAACTGCTACCCAGCCCACCCAGACTTACTATGCAAAACCGGCAGCGAAAACTGCCAGTACCAAGGCCAGCAAACTAAGCCACAACTTAGCACCGGCTATACCGTACGCTGGCTTGGCCACGCTAGTTTTGTAATTAACACCCCAAATGGTCAAAGTGTGCTGTTTGATCCGGTAAAAAATCAGTTTGATTCTCCAGTAGCACTTGGCTTTAAACTCGGCGGTGGTATTTATCGTAAAGCAGGCGCTTGGCCTAGTGAGCAAGAACTGGAAAATATTGATGCGGTAATGTATTCACATATTCATTACGATCACTTTAATAAAGCCGACATACAAAGCATTGGCAATAAACCTCGCTATTTAACACCACTCAGTATGGCCGACAACTTTCCTACCGGTGGTTTTAATATTAGCGAAATGCCGTGGTATTCAACAACCAACATTGACGACTTAGTTATTAATGCCGTGCCAGCTCATCATTTTAGCGCTCGTGTATTGGTGCCCTTTATTTACGAAGATAACAATAAAGACTTATGGAATGGCTGGCTGCTTGAACAAAACGGCAGTACCTTATTTTTTGCAGGCGATACGGGCTACTCAAAACACTTTAAAGACATACAGCAAAAATATGGCGATATAGATGTGTGCTTAATACCAATCGCATCTTACTACAGTAAAGAAAGTGGTAAATTTTATCGTTACGTCCACACCACACCGGAGGATGCGCTCAACGCAGCACAAGAGCTTAACTGCAAAGTAATGATACCGTGGGGATACGGTAACTCAAGTTGGAAAATGGGTGACCACAGCAGTCATTCAGCCTTACTGCGCTTATTGCATATGTACACTAAAATGGATTCAAAAGTACCGCTGTATATTTTAAACGAAGGCGAAAGTATTTCACTATAACTATTTACTTAGCTGTTTTAAGATTGTTATTACATTAAGACAAATCCACAATAAAATTGAGAAATTAATGAAAAAATTAGCACTCGCCTTAAGCTTTTTATTAAGCACGCCAGCAATGGCTATTGATGTTGAACATACATCAACTCCAATTACTATTGATGGCGTATCAGAAAGTGCGTGGGATAAAGCCGCTTGGCACGATATGCCTTATTTAATGGATGGCACACTGCCATCAAACGATGCCGACTTTAAAGGGCGTTATCGCTTACTGTGGGATCAAAACTATTTATACCTACAAGCCGATATTGTGGATGACGTTTTAATAGATACACACCCCGACCCAACCTATAAATATTGGGATGACGATGCGCTTGAAGTATTTATTGATAGCGATGCATCGGGCGGTAATCATCAATTTAATCACACCGCTTTGGCGTACCATATTGGCCTTGATAACCAAGCCGCCGATTACGGACCTGATAAAAAGGCCCATTTGTATACCGACCACCTAGTCAGTAACTGGAAGCGCAACACCACCGCACCTTTTAACATTACTTGGGAAGTAGCAATAAAGCTCTACCCTAATGATTATAAAGAAGGAGCTAATAACACCCCAATTACACTTAGCGAAAAGCAAGTAATAGGCTTTATGTTAGCGTATTGCGATAACGATGGCAGTGACGTGCGCGAGCACTTTATGGGCTCACACGAAGTACAACCAGTAAATGGCGACAGAAATCGTGGTTTTATAGATGCCGACGTCTTTGGCAAAATAACCCTACTCCCTAAAAAGTAAGTAACTACCAATAAAATAATTGAACACGTATGTTGGGTTGAGCGAAGCGAAACCCAGCGAAAAAAAGCCCACCAACAAACACTGATACTTTACATTATCGGCTGTTTCAACTTTCCCTCTTCTCATTCCCTTCTCCTTGTGCAAAAAATCTTTAAATAAATTATTCACAAAGAGGTTAAGAGGCGCTGCGCTTTTAGAGGTAAATATATTATGGAAATTTCATAACAAAACGGTAGCTATATAATTTTAAGCTAAATACTGTCAGCTGACGACTTATAGCCTACAGCTCTTGTTTCCAAACACAAAAAAGCCGCTGTATTTTTCAATACAGCGGCTTTTAAAATCATTATTCTAAATTAATAGATTATGACTTAGGTCCACGACCTGCACGTTTACGTTCGTTTTCTGTAAGGTAACGCTTACGAATACGAATGTTTAGTGGAGTTACTTCAACTAGCTCGTCATCATCGATGAACTCAAGCGCTTGCTCAAGTGAGTAGTTAAGGTGTGGAGAAAGCGTTTGCGCTTCATCAGTACCAGATGCACGTACGTTAGTTAACTGCTTGCCTTTAAGGGCGTTAACTGTAAGGTCGTTATCACGGTTATGAATACCGATAACCATACCTTCGTATACTTCAACACCGTGACCGATGAATAAACGGCCGCGTTCTTGTAAGTTGAATAATGCGTTAGTAAGTGCTTTACCAGTTGCATTTGCAATCATTACGCCGTTCTTACGAACACCGATGTCGCCACCTTTGTGAGGACCGTAATGATCGAACGTATGGTACATAAGACCAGAACCCGAAGTAAGCGTCATGAAATCAGTTTGGAAACCAATTAAACCACGGCTAGGGATCATGAAATCTAAACGCATACGGCCTTTGCCATCTGGAGTCATGTTAGTAAGCTCACCTTTACGTAGGCCAACTTGTTCCATAACAGAACCCTGATGCTCGTCTTGACAGTCAATAGTAACTGTTTCAAACGGTTCTTCTAGAACGCCATCTACAGTACGTAAGATAACTTCTGGACGAGAAACTGAAAGCTCGTAACCTTCACGACGCATGTTCTCGATTAAGATACCTAGGTGTAATTCACCACGACCAGAAACACGGAAGCTATCTGGGCTACCAGTATCTTCAACGCGAAGTGCTACGTTGTGTACTAATTCTTTGTCTAAACGTTCACGGATATTACGTGACGTTACAAACTTACCTTCTTTACCACAGAAAGGTGAGTTATTTACAGAGAATGTCATTGTTACAGTTGGCTCATCAACACTTAGTGGTGGTAATGCTTCAACGTTTCCTGGGAAACAAACTGTATCAGAAATCTTAAGCTCACCAATACCTGTTACAGTTACGATGTTACCAGCGTAAGCTCTATCAGTTTCGATACGTTCAAGACCTAAGTAGCTTTGTACTGCGCCAATTTTACCATTACGTGTAGTGCCATCTGCACTGATAATAGTAACTTGTTGGTTAGGAGCAACAGAACCACGTTTAATACGACCAATACCAACTACACCAACATAAGAGTTGTAATCTAGTTGAGAAATTTGCATTTGGAAGTCACCTTCAGGATCTGCATCCGGTGGTGATACTTCGTCAACGATCATCTTGAACATAGGTTCCATGTTGTCTGATGGCTCGTCTAAATCTAGTGTTGCCCAGCCGTTGATAGCTGAAGCGTAGATTACTTTAAAGTCTAACTGTTCGTCAGTTGCGCCAAGGTTGTCGAATAAATCAAAGATTTGATCCATAACCCAATCAGGACGTGAACCTGGCTTATCAATTTTATTGATAACTACGATTGGCTTTAAGCCTTGCGCGAATGCCTTTTGCGTAACGAAACGCGTTTGTGGCATTGGACCTTCTTGAGCATCAACAAGTAATAATACTGAGTCAGCCATCGAAAGTACGCGTTCAACTTCACCACCGAAATCGGCGTGTCCCGGAGTATCTACGATATTGATATGGTAGTCGTTCCAAGAGATGGCTGTGTTTTTAGCCAAAATGGTAATACCACGTTCTTTCTCAATGTCGTTTGAGTCCATCACGCGCTCTTCGTTACCGCCGCGTGTTTCTAATGTACCTGATTGCTCAAGTAGTTTGTCAACCAGAGTTGTTTTACCGTGGTCAACGTGCGCGATAATCGCTATATTTCTTAACTTTTCGATGCTCATATATTTACTCAGAGAAATTAAATTCTCAATGATCCTGCAAGATCTACGCACTCATCCACGCTTTCGCGAGATGTCCCAGCATAGGATTTAAAAGGGCGCATATTATCCCTCATTAATGACATGGATGAAAGTTTATCCAATACATATTTTAAAACTTTCTCAATACTTTTACTAAGTATCTGTTTTATATATGACAATTATATGAATTAAATTTCAATATTTTTTTGAAAAACAGTCTTTTTGGCTATTTTTCCGATCTTTTTGTTACTCTTTTACATTTAGGTTATGCTAATTTCAGCTGATTAAATTAACAACAAATTACGCTCTGTAAATTTTGCACTAAAATGGAATATTTACGCACCAATATGGTGCGTAAATATATTCCATTTTGATGCAATGATATTTTTTTAATTTATAAACAGCCAGTTACAATAATGGCACAAAATCAGCTTAGTAAATACCAAAGCAATTATGCAGCAATAACAAAACCCAATAGTTGGAGGACACATGTCACAATCGGTTTTAGATTTTATTAAAGAAAATGACGTCAAGTTCATTGATTTACGCTTTACTGACACTAAGGGTAAAGAGCAACATGTATCGATTCCTCATCACCAAGTTGATGAAGATTTTTTCGAAGACGGTAAAATGTTCGACGGTTCTTCAATTGCAGGCTGGAAAGGCATAAACGAATCAGACATGGTATTAATGCCAGTTCCTGAGTCAATCAAACTAGACCCTTTCACTGAAGAAGCGACATTAATTTTACGTTGTGACGTAGTAGAGCCTTCTACACTACAAGGCTATGAGCGCGACCCGCGTTCTGTTGCTAAGCGTGCTGAAGATTACATGCGTTCTACAGGCATTGCAGACACTGTTTTATTTGGCCCTGAGCCAGAATTTTTCGTATTTGACGATGTTAAATACAAATCAGATATGTCTGGTTCTATGTACAAAATTGATTCTAAGCAAGCTGCTTGGAACTCAGATAAAGAATATGCAGATGGCAACACTGGTCACCGTCCAGGTGTTAAAGGCGGTTACTTCCCAGTTGCTCCAGTTGATGACTTCCAAGATTGGCGTTCAGCTACGTGTCTAGTTCTAGAAGAAATGGGCCAAGTAGTAGAAGCACATCACCACGAAGTAGCAACAGCAGGTCAAAACGAAATCGCTACTCGCTTTAATACAATGGTATTAAAAGCGGATGAAATTCAAGAAATGAAATATGTTATCCATAACATGGCTCACTTATACGGTAAAACAGCAACGTTTATGCCTAAGCCAGTTGTTGGTGATAACGGTTCTGGTATGCATTGTCACCAGTCTTTAGCTAAAGACGGTGTTAACCTTTTTGCTGGCGATAAGTACGGCGGTCTTTCTGAAGATGCACTTTACTACATTGGCGGCATCATCAAGCATGCTAAAGCAATTAACGCTTTCGCAAATGCGTCTACTAACTCGTACAAACGTTTAGTACCAGGTTTTGAAGCACCAGTTATGCTTGCATACTCTGCACGTAACCGTTCTGCATCAATCCGTATCCCAGTGGTTCCATCTGAAAAAGGTCGTCGTATTGAAGTACGCTTCCCAGATCCAACTGCTAACCCATACCTTGCTTTCTCAGCAATGCTTATGGCTGGCCTTGATGGTATCAAAAACAAGATCCACCCTGGCGATGCTATGGATAAAGATTTATACGACTTACCAGCTGAAGAAGCAGCAGAAATTCCAACTGTTGCAGCATCACTTGACGAAGCACTATCTGCACTTAGCGCAGACCGTGAATTCTTAACTCAAGGTGGCGTATTCACTGATGACTTAATCGATGCTTACATCGAACTTAAGTCTAAAGAAGTTGAAAAGCTTAACATGACAACTCACCCAGTTGAGTTTGAAATGTACTACAGCTGTTAATTAAGCTGTAAAAATATGTGTGTTCTCAAGCCCGCTTTGCGGGCTTTTTTAATGGTAAAATTAGTCAATCTCCACTAAAGTTAAGTTACCGATAAAAATGCAGGGCTGCAGAGTGAATAACAAGATTTTATTACTATTAATTACTTTAGGATTAAGTAATTATGGTTATGCCGGTGAAACAAAAATATACGCTTGGAAAGATAAAAATGGCGTATTAGTGTTCTCAGACACCCCTCATAAAGGGGCTCAAGAAGTAAAGCTCACCAGCCAAGATCTTAATATGCCTGCAACAAATACTGACATTTTCGACGAGCAACCTCAGCCTCAACAAGCGGCCTTTAGTATTGCTATTTCCTCACCTGATCATAACCAGACTATTCGTGAAAATACCGGCACTGTTTATGTAACTAGCCGAATAAAACCACGCTTTGAAACTGGTTTTACTATACAACTTTTTATTGATGGTAAAGCACACGGCCCAGCCAGTGACAGCTCAACCTTTGCAATTAGAGATGTAGAACGTGGTCAGCACACACTACAATTAAAGCTTTTTAATAGTAAAAACCAAGTTATTGCTACAAGCGAACCCTGCATATTTTTTATGCACCGAAAAGGGCTAAACCTAGGTAACTAAATTGGGGTATTACTAAACGTGCAGCAGTGTATTTAACCATATAACTTGCTTGCAAACATCCACGCACTAAAATGGTGCAGCTATGATTAATAATAAAAACTTTAGCCCTGAGCTACTCGATGCCATTTGGCAAAATCAAACAACCGCTATCATGTTACTTGATAAAAACTTTACCGTTGTATATGCCAATACTAGTACCAGCGAGCTGCTTGGCCTTGGTAATAAGCGCTTGTTAGAACAACCGTTTGATAGCCTTTTTAACTACCATTCAATCGATTTACAGCGTATAGAACAATACTCATTAGTTGAAGGCGTAGATTGCCAGCAGCACAGAGCTGACGTGGTTTTTAGCGATTCTCGCCATGCAAAAGTAGCCGTAAGTACACGACAAATTAAGTTTAATGGCTCGCTTTATATTTTATTTGAGTGGCGCCAAACCGATGACGAAATTAAGCACGACCAAGCGTCTAATCAAATGCATCAATATCAAGCTGCCCGAAACCTAATTAGAGGCTTAGCTCACGAAATTAAAAATCCTTTAGGTGGAATTCGCGGAGCGGCGCAGTTATTGCAGTATGAGGTTGATCAACAAGAAAGAGATCAATGTGCTGAGCTCATCATTGAGCAAGCCGACCGATTACGCGAACTAGTAGATAGGCTTTTGGGACCCAATCAACTTCCGCAAAAATCGTATGGCAATATACATCAATCACTTGAATCAGTTGCAAGGCTAAGTACGTTAGATAATTGTTCTAACATTAGCTTAGTTAAAGATTACGACCCAAGTATTCCTGATGTATACATTGATCAAGGCAAAATTCAGCAAGTGGTATTAAACATTGTTCGAAATGCCCAACAGGCGCTTGTAGATGGCGGTGAAATAACAATAAAAACCCGCATTAATCATCAGCATCGTCGCCCAGGTAAAGCACCTAAAAAAGCCTTGTTGATCCAAATATCTGATAACGGACCAGGTATTGATCCCAGTGTACGCGAAACACTGTTCTACCCTATGATCACCAATAAAGAAGGTGGCTCTGGGTTAGGACTCTCAATAGCGCAAACACTGATAGATCAACATGATGGCTATATAGAATGTGATAGCTGGCCTGGACATACTGAATTTAATATCTATCTGCCCTTTGCAGATTAATGTTTGGAGTTTGCATGAAAACAGTTTGGCTTGTAGATGATGATGCTTCTATTCGATTTGTACTTGAAAAAGCACTAACCCGTGCAGGGTTTAACACAGAGAGCTTTGCTAATGCGCAAGATGTACTAAGCGCCCTAAAGTTTAGCCAACCTACTGTTTTAGTTTCTGACGTACGAATGCCTGGTATGGATGGTATGGCGTTGCTTGAACTTATTGCAGAGCAAAACCCTGGGCTGCCGGTAATTATAATGACTGCGCACTCAGATTTAGACTCAGCTGTAAATGCATTCCAAAAAGGTGCTTTTGAATACCTCGCTAAGCCGTTTGATTTAAACGAAGCAGTGGCGCTAGTCGAAAGCGCATGCAGAGCAAACTCCACTAAAAAAACTAAGCGCAAGCAAGCTCCACCAAAAAGTGCCCACATAATTGGTGAAGCGCCCGCAATGCAAGAAGTGTTTAGAGCGATAGGTAAACTATCGGCTTCTAGCATGAGCGTATTAATAAATGGTGAATCTGGAACAGGTAAAGAACTTGTCGCCAGTGCTTTGCACAATCATAGCCCACGTAAAGAAAACCAATTTATTGCACTTAACATGGCAGCCATTCCAAAAGAGCTTGTTGAGTCAGAGTTATTTGGCCACGAAAAAGGCGCATTTACGGGCGCCGACAGCGTGCGTAAAGGCCGTTTTGAGCAAGCCAATGGCGGCACACTATTTTTAGATGAAATTGGTGATATGCCACTTGATGTACAAACACGTTTATTACGCGTTCTTGCCGATGGTGAGTTTTATCGCGTTGGTGGCCATCAAAGTATAAAAGTGGACGTACGCATTATTGCAGCTACGCACCAAAACCTTGAAGATTTAGTTAAACAGGGCAAATTTAGGGATGATTTATTTCATCGTCTTAATGTTGTGCGCCTACGTTTACCCGCTCTTCGAGAACGCACTGAAGATATAGAAAGCTTATCGCAACATTTTTTACATAAAAGCGCTAAAAAGCTACAAGTAGAAAGCAAAGTGCTGAGCCCTAAGGCAACAGAGCAATTACGTTTATTTAATTGGCCTGGCAATGTACGCCAATTAGAAAACACGTGTCGCTGGCTGACAGTTATGGCACCGGGTGAGCTTGTAAGCGAGCAAGACTTACCGCCGGAGATTCTGGATGCTTCACCAACCCAAGAAGAAGGTGATTGGTTAGATGCGTTTCAACAATGGCTTAATCAAGAGCTAAAAAAAGGCAAAGAAAATATTTGGCCTGACATTCAAGCCCAGCTAGAAACTCGCTTAATTAAAACCGCACTGGCTAATTGTTCTGGTCATAAGCAAGATGCTGCTATAAAAATTGGTTGGGGACGCAACACGTTGACCCGAAAATTAAAAGAGCGCAATATTAGCTGATTAAACGCTTTTAACACATTTGGTTATTGATGAAGCTAATCGAACATATTCCATTATTCAAACAAATGGAAATTATAAACAGGCTGCACTTTTTTAAAGAATTTACGCTCAGCGAGCGCCAAGTCTTATTAGAGTCGTTCGGCCTGTTGTATTTAGTAAGCCAGCATCAATTTTTATTTAAGCAATACGATAACGACAAACGTTTGTACATTGTACTTAGCGGCGCGTTATTAGTATTTAAACATAATCATTTGCTAGAACTAGGTACTATTGAGCCCGGTGAATTTATAGGTGAAGGCGCTTTTATAAATAACCGAGAACGCAGCACCAGTGCTCGCGCTAAAACCGACAGTATAGTCCTCGCTATTACCCCTGAAGCACTCACCCGCTTACCTAATGTTATCCGCGAAAAAATTAAAGACCGAATTATAGAAGGTATGAGTCTGCGCATTGCCAAACTAAGCGAGCATATAGAAACTCACGGTTAGTTCAGTCCATATAAATAATTTGTAGTGAGCAATCAAGCCAGCTGGGGTTATTAACGTGAGCTGTAAACCTGTAAGTATCAGATGGTTTGGCGCCAAAGGGCGTATTTATAAGTGGTTGTGAGTGACTGTATGTTTGCGAATAATTTTTGTAATAAATGACAACGTAACCGTATAAAAACTCCCAACCTAACCTTACAACAGCGCCACTGGGTAAGGTAAAGTCAGCATATTTATCTGTAAATGTGACGAGTAAATCATTGTACTTGTCTTCGCTGCATTGAGTTGTTCGTAACTTTTTAGGCATAACAAAGGTTGTACCCGCCACTGCATTTTTTAGATAAAAGCCTATATTGCCATCACCATAAAAATGATTTGAACGCGTTGTATAGTTAACTTGTGGCTCGTAACCTAGCCCCTGCATAATAGTAGCTAACTGCTCAGTTTCTTTTGGGTAAATTTTGTCACTTGATAAGAGTAATGTAGCCTCACCAAACTCTGATGGGATTGCCAGCGGTACATATTCATAAGGGAGCGATTGTGCTTTTAGCGCAGCATCGAGCTGATTGCTCTGTTCATCTTGCAAGTTTTCACTAAATACATACACGGTAGGTTGTTGGCACGCAGCTAATGGTAATGCCAACACACACATTAAAATTCCATTTTTCATAGTTACCTCTTTTGATTACGCTTGTAGTCTATTAAAGGTAACTATTTATAGCAATTTAATTTGTTTGGCTATCTAACCAAGCATCAACACTTTTTCGAGTATATAAAACTTCTTTAAATAAACGATGTCGTTCAAACTCGAGTTTTGTTTTTCTCGTGGCATCACCACTAACTAAACGGCTATGGGTATCATTGAACTTTGAAATTACAGAAAAACCGCGTTCATCTTGATCAGCTTGCTTTTTTACAGAATTAGCAAGGTGCTCTCTAACATCGTCAGCAGTTAACATACCTGAATTGTCTAATCCCATTAGCTCTTTTTTCATTGCCAATCTTACGCCCATTTCCTACTCCATTTAATGAAAACTATTTAATCCGCCAAAGTTTTAGCAATTAGCAGGCCATACGTAAAATTAACTGCTGCAAAGGTTACTCTTCAATTGCTTCAGTTTTTTTAAAGACAGATAAAATACATAAAAAATTTCATAGCTATTTAAGTATTACAATTAGCGAAAGTCACTTGCTTTGGTGCAAAAGTAGCTGCAAGCCTTTATACTACAGCTTGTGCGTTACCCCACCGAGAGCAAATATGAACGAAGAATACATAGAAATAGAATTAGAAGAAGAGCCAATTGAGCTTTGTAAATTATTAAAAGTACTAAACTTAGTTGAAGGTGGCGGCCAAGCTAAAAACCTAATTACCGAAGGCTATGTGGGTGTTAACCATGAAATTTGTACAATAAAGCGGAAAAAATTATACAGTGGCGATGTATTAGAATTTGATGGCGAATTTTTTAAACTTGCGCTAAGTGAAGACGCAACCCCTGCAGAAAAACCTGCGGTACAAACTCAAGCAGAGTCAAAGCAAGCTGCACCACAACCAACAAATCAGCCAGCTAAAAGTAAGCGTAAGCGAACTAAAAAACCAAAAGTAGATGATAAAACAGGTCGTCGACCTATTTCGTTTGGTTAAGCATTTAAAAGCCCTCTTTTTATATAAAAAGGTCAACTTGTATAGTTGGCCTTTTTACTCTTTAATAACCTAATTAATAATAAAAACAAGGTTATAAAATGTCTGTTAAAACACCTAAAAATTGGTTTAAGCCCGCTGTATGGGCGGCACTCGTATGGAACTTACTTGGCGTTATTGCATTTGCTATGCACATGATGATGACACCCGAAGTGATAGGTAAACTTCCGCTAGATCAACAAGCTGCCTACTCTAACGTTCCTATTTGGTCAACCATTGCATTTGCTATAGCTGTATTTGGAAGCACTTTTGGTTGTCTGTTTTTACTTGCTAAAAACGCGCTGGCAACACCTACTTTTGCGCTATCGCTCGGCGCTATTTTAATTCAGCAATATTATAATTTTGTGGTCATAAACAGTATTGAGCTACTTGGTGCAAGTGCTGTATTTATGCCTATATTTGTAATCATTATTGCCATCGCTTTACTTTGTTTGAGTATTAAAGGTAAGCAACAAGGTTGGTTACAGTAATTAATAAGGGTCGAAATAACTATTGACCCTACCTCTTTCAAATCATCTCTTGAAATTAAACTTTTCAGCATCATCTCTACTATATTAACTGTATAAAATTCGTTCTCTAAACACGATTTTTTACACTGGTATGTACTTTGCAACTCGAACACTACAGAGGTCACTCTTCAAAATATTTTTCTAATTCATAAAGGGGCAAATAATGAATAATAGTTTCGATACCCAACATCAGCTCACAATAAATGGTGAGCAATATCATATTCATTCTCTAAAAGGACTTGGCGACAAAGCGAAACGATTGCCCTTTTCCTTAAAAGTATTACTTGAAAACCTTCTTCGTAACGAAGATGGCGCAAATATAAAAGAACAAGATATTCAAGCTCTCCTTAATTGGGATCCTCAAGCAAAACCTGCATCTGAAGTTGCCTTTACCCCCGCTCGCGTAGTTATGCAAGACTTTACCGGCGTACCCGCTATTGTTGATTTAGCCGCGATGCGTGACGCAATGGAAAAACTAGGTGGAGATCCCGCAAAAATAAACCCGTTATCGCCTGCTGAACTTGTTATTGACCATTCGGTACAAGTAGATGGTTACGGCAATGATGGTGCTTTTGATTTAAATGCAAAACTAGAATACGACCGAAATAAAGAACGTTACGAATTTTTACGCTGGGGACAAACCGCTTTTGATAATTTAAAAGTAGTGCCACCAGCAACCGGTATTGTTCACCAAGTGAATTTAGAATACTTAGCACGCGTTGTTTTTAATGAAGACCGCGATGGCAAAAAGTTCGCTTATCCAGATACACTCGTAGGTACCGACTCTCACACCACCATGATAAATGGCTTAGGTGTACTTGGTTGGGGTGTAGGCGGCATTGAAGCTGAAGCAGCCATGCTTGGTCAGCCAATTAGCTTACTCATTCCACAAGTAGTCGGTATGAAGCTAAGCGGCCGCTTACCTGAAGGTACTACCGCTACAGATTTAGTGTTAACGGTAACCGAAATACTGCGTAACCATGGTGTAGTGGGTAAATTTGTAGAGTTTTATGGTGATGGCCTTGCCGACTTACCACTTGCCGATAGAGCAACCATAGCGAATATGGCACCAGAATACGGCGCTACGTGTGGTATTTTCCCAATTGATGATGAAACCATTAACTACCTTCGCTTAACAAACCGCGACGAAAGTCACCTAAAGGTAATTGAGGATTACGCAAAACACCAAGGTTTATGGCGTAACGATGGTGATGAAGCTAGCTATACCGATACACTCGAGCTTAAACTAGGTGATGTTGTACCAAGCCTTGCAGGCCCTAAACGACCACAGGATAGAATTTCCCTAGACAAGGCTGGTGAAGTGATTAGCCAGCATTTAAAAAACTTTCAAGATGAACGTATGGCTCGTCGTGATAATAGCGACGAAGAACAAGCTCGTATCGAAGGCGAAGGTCCAACAACAAATCCAGATGAACCAGTTAACGAAGCGCAGTTTATGGGCGCCGCCAAGGTTAAATTTAAAGGGCAAGAGTTTGAGTTAAACGATGGCGCTTGTGTTATTGCCGCAATTACCAGCTGTACTAATACTTCTAACCCAAGTGTTATTCTAGCTGCTGGTTTGGTTGCCAAAAAAGCAAAACAGTTAGGCATTAATGTAAAACCTTGGGTTAAAACATCACTTGCACCAGGCTCTAAAGTAGTTACCGACTACCTAGAAAAAGCAGGCCTGATGGATGACCTAGAAAGCCTAGGCTTTAACTTAGTTGGCTACGGCTGTACTACGTGTATTGGTAACTCAGGGCCGCTTGCAACTGAAATATCAGACGCAATTCAAAAACATAAATTGGTAGTGAGCTCTATTTTATCGGGTAACCGTAACTTTGAAGGGCGTATTCACCAAGATGTCAAAATGAACTTTTTAGCATCCCCTCCGCTTGTTGTGGCTTATGCCATTGCAGGTAGAACCGATATTGACGTATACAACGAACCCCTTGCTCAAGATGCTAACGGTAACGATATTTACCTTAAAAACATTTGGCCAAGCGTTAAAGAAGTAAGTGACCTAGTTAAAGAAACAGTAACTAAAGAAATGTTCGAAAAAAGCTACGCTAACGTTTACGAAGGCGATAGCCGTTGGCAGCAAATTAAAATACCAGATGGCAAACTTTACGATTGGGATGACGCATCTACCTACATTAAAAAAGCACCATTTTTTGATGGTATGAAAGTAGAACCACCAGGTATTCCTACTATTGAGGGTGCACGTTGTTTAGCTAAACTTGGGGATTCAGTAACCACTGACCATATTTCTCCAGCAGGAGCTATTAAAGCCGATTCGCCAGCAGGTTTGTACTTGCAAGAAAAAGGTGTAGAAAAATCGCAGTTTAACTCGTATGGCTCACGCCGTGGCAACCACGAAGTGATGATGCGTGGCACGTTTGCCAATGTTCGCCTTAAAAACTTACTTGCCCCAGGTACTGAAGGCGGCGTAACACGTACTCAGCCTGGCGATACGCTAGAAAGCATTTATGATGCTGCTATGGAGTATCAAAAAAATAATACACCACTTATTATTTTAGCGGGTAAAGAGTACGGTACAGGTTCATCTCGTGACTGGGCGGCTAAAGGCTCACTGTTACTTGGTGTAAAAGCCGTTGTAGCACAAAGCTATGAGCGTATTCACCGCTCTAACTTAATTGGCATGGGTGTATTACCGCTGCAATTTAAAGAAGGTGAAAGCTACGAGTCGCACGGGTTAACTGGGCAAGAACAATTTGATATTGATGGCTTGTTCGACAAAACAGATGAAGTCACTGTTATTGCAACCAATGCCGAAGGTAAAAAAGTAACCTTGAGTGCTGATGTACGTATTGATACCCCTAAAGAGTGGGATTACTACAAACACGGCGGTATTTTACAATATGTACTGCGTAATATGCTCGATTAATACGCGCTGTAATTAATACATTTAAAAGCCCAGTTTAGTAATAAGCTGGGCTTTTTTATGTGTGCTGTTTGTTGTCTTAAATCAATGCTAAGCATTTAAAGCGTGCCTACACTATAGCGACTATTAGTGAGGTAACTATGTCGCAAACAATGATAATTAGGCTGCTTAAAACATCAATAGTGCTTGGGTTGTGCCTCATTGTGACTGGCCACACTTTAATTGTGTCGAGTTACTTCACTGTTAATCATGGTATTAAAGGAATAATTATAGCCGCGGCATGCATTGCTGTAGGTGTACTGCTGTCGCTTCCCACTAAAATATATTTAACCGTATTATTGATGGAAGCCGAAAAACGTTATTTAAAAAACCATAAAAGCACGCACTCTAAATAATTAGAGTGCACTTAAATTATTAATTTCTTTATTACGTTTTTCTAGTTTGTCTTTTACATTTTCGGCATCATTAAATAGCTTTTTAACAGAGTCTGGGTTCAAAATACTGATCCCCTCTGGTGCAGCCGACATTGTATTTGTACTTGGAGAGGTATTTAAAATAGACGTGTCTTCTGCAGCAATAACAGTAATATCTTTAGGATCGAGTTTTACTTCAATACTTTTTACATGCGGGTTAGGTGTATCAGAAAAGTGCCATTGGCCTGTTTCGTCTTGCCACTTAAAAATTTTGCTGCTTGAGGTAGTACTTTCAGGCATTGGTTCATCAGAAATACTGCTCGCAATTTTATCGCCTGCTTGCTTAACGCCCTGCACTGCTTGGTCCAAAGTATTGCTTGAAAGAGCAACCATTTTTTCTTTAATTTGCTTAGATTCACTGCTAATTGATGATGCAGAAAGCCATGTTTGACCGTCAGGCTTTTTTAAATAAAACAAAGAGATAACTGCAATAGCCATGATTGATATAGCTAAGTAGGTAAAATATTTCATAGCGTTCCTGCTTTAATTAATCCTTTATTGCCTTGAGTCTAATAAAAAATACTTAATTAGGCAATTTTTTGTACCCTAATAAAAAATAAAAACGCAGCCGAAGCTGCGTTTTTATTTGCAATTTAACTACACCGTAGTCGCGTTAAATACCGTCACCATCCATGTGTAGTCCGCATTCTCGGTTTAAACCAAAAAAGCGAGTTTCTTCCTCTGTCATTCCTGGTTCTAACTTACGTGTTGTATGTACGTCTCCCATAGACACATAACCTTGCTCCCATAATGGGTGGTAAGGTAAATCGTGCTTGGTAAGATACTGATACACGTCGCGGTTAGACCATTCAATAATCGGGTACACTTTAACGGTACCACGGCTAATTTCTACAAACTGTTTATCAGCACGTGTAGATGATTGATCGCGACGCAAACCACTAAACCACGTGCCCGCTTCTATTTCTTTTAACGCACGGGTCATCGGCTCTACTTTATTAAGCTGATTATATTGCTTAATGCCGTCTTCGCCTTTCTCCCATAGTTTACCAAATTTAGCCTCTTGCCATGCTGGGCTAAGCGGCGCTCTATACACCTTTAAGTTAAGTGATAAACGCTCACTCATTTGCTCAATAAACTGATACGTTTCAGGAAATAAATAGCCTGTATCGGTTAATACAACGGGAATATCTGGACGTTGTGAGGTCATTAAATGCAGCATTACTGCCGCTTGAATACCAAAGCTAGATGATAAAAAAGCCGTATTAGGCAAGTTATCAAGCGCCCATGCAACACGCTGTTCTGCGCTCATATTCGCTAGTAAACCATTAGCATCAGCTAACATAGCCGTTTGGCTTTGTTTATCTAGCTGTAAAATGTTTTTAAATTCACTCATGGTAAATTCCAAACCTCACCAGCGCCAAAGCGCTGGTATTTAATTAAGCGTGAAAATCGGTTACTGATACTTTTACTTCAGCAACAATGCCTTTGCGTATAACAAAGTCACCAAAACACTCACCGTCATTGCGCTCACTTGCCCATTGGCCAATGAGCTTATCGAATGCGTCTAGGTAAACGTCTTCGCCTACGTTCTCAAGGTACAATTTAGGAATACGTGTACCTTCTAAATTACCACCTAAGTAAACGTTGTATTTACCTGGGCCTTTACCCACTAAACCAGCTTCTGCAAGCATTGCGCGGCCACAGCCGTTAGGGCAACCTACAACGCGCATAATAATGCTGTCATCGGGTATACCGTGCTTAGCAAGTAATGCTTCAGTTTTTTCTACTAGGCTTGGTAAGTAACGCTCTGCTTCGGCCATTGCAAGTGGGCACGTTGGCAGTGAAACACACGCCATAGAATTTTTACGCTGCTGCGAATCTGTGTCGTCAATCAGGCCATGGCTACGTGCAATCTCTTCAATCACGGCTTTTTGATCTGCAGGTACGCCAGCAATAATTAAGTTTTGGTTTGCCGTCATACGCATGTCACCTTGGTGAACTTCTGCAATTTTACGACAACCTGTTTTAAGCGGCTTGCCTGGATAGTCTAAAATACGACCACTTTGAATAAATAGCGTTAAGTGGTGCTTACCATCAATGCCTTCAACCCAACCAATGCGGTCGCCACGATGAGTAAACTCAAACGGACGGCTTGGTGCAAACGTAACGCCTGAGCGCTTTTCAACTTCTGCTTTAAATACATCAACACCTACACGGTCTAATGTGTATTTAGTTTTTGCATTTTTACGGTTTGAACGATTACCCCAATCGCGCTGCACAGATACAACATGCTCTGCAATTTTTAAAGTATCTTCTAGCGTAATAAAGCCAAAGTCATCGGCTTTGCGCGGATAAGTTGCTGTATCGCCATGCGTCATGGCAAGGCCACCGCCCACTAATACGTTAAAACCAACTAGCTTGCCGTTATCAGCAATTGCCACAAAGTTTAAATCGTTAGCGTGCACATCAACTTCGTTGTTAGGTGGGATAGTTACCGTTGTTTTAAACTTACGCGGTAAGTAGTTAGATCCTAAAATTGGCTCTTCTGTGGTTTCTGCTTTTTCGCCATTTAGCCAAATTTCAGCATACGCTTTCGTTTTTGGTAATAAATGTTCAGAAATTTTTGCAGCCCAGTCGTAAGCTTCTTGGTGTAACTCAGACTCAACGGGGTTAGTAGTACAAAGCACGTTACGGTTAACGTCACCCGCGGTAGCAATAGAGTCTATACCTACGCTATCAAGCATTTGGTGCATGCCTTTAATATTAGGCTTTAATACACCATGAAACTGAAACGTTTGACGCGTTGTTAAACGAATGCTGCCGTAGCTTGTTTTGTCATCTGCAAACTTGTCGATTGCTAACCACTGCTCTGGCTTAATAATACCGCCAGGCATACGTGCACGTAACATCACATTATGTAGCGGCTCTAGCTTTTGCTTAGCGCGCTCTCCACGTATATCGCGGTCATCTTGTTGATACATGCCATGAAAACGAATTAGCTGAAAGTTATCGGCTGTAAAGCCACCGGTAATTTCGTCTGTTAAATCTTTTTCTATGGTGCCACGTAAAAAGTTACTTTCTCTTTTCAAACGTTCGTTATCAGAAAGTTTTACGTTTTTATCTTGTTCGCTCATTTTAAATCCTAAATTTGTTACAGTGACGGCTGCTAGCTGCTAAATAAAATAAGAAACGTGGTTAATACACGTCTTTCTGATAGCGGTTTGCGCTACGCAAATCTTTTAAATATTGCTCTGCGTCTTCATTGCTCTTGCCTGTGTTTTCTTTAACAATATCAAGCAAGGCGTTGTGTACATCTTTTGCCATGCGATTTGCATCGCCACAAATATAAAAGTGAGCGCCAGCTTCTAACCATTCAAACACGTCTTTACTGTTACTGCGTAACTTATCTTGCACATATACTTTTTCTGCTTGATCGCGGCTGAATGCAACATCTACTTTGTTAAGTAAACCCGATTTTAAATAACCCTGTATTTCTACTTGGTATAAAAAGTCTTGAGTGAAATGTGGGTTACCAAAAAACAACCAGTTTTTGCCTTGCGCTTCACGCGAATCACGTTCTTGTAAAAATGCACGGAACGGCGCAATACCCGTACCAGGACCAACCATAATTACAGGTGTGTCGTCGTTAGTGGGTAGGCGGAAATTGTCGTTGTGTTCGCTAAATACTTTAACTTTACAACCTTCTTCTGCACGACGAGTTAAGTAACCAGTACAGCCACCTAAATGCTCGCTATCAAATGCATCAAATTGCACTAGGCCTAGTGTTAAATGCACTTCGTCTTCAACCTCAGCTTGGCTAGATGCAATTGAGTACAAACGAGCTTGTAGTTTACGTAGGCAATCTACTAATGTTTGCGCATCAATTTTTGCAGGGTTTTGGCGAATTACATCAAATATTTGGCGAGGTTCAATATACGCACGCATTGCGGCTTTATCTTCTACAAGCTTTAATAATTCAGGCGTACCAGTTGCTATTGCGTATTTTTCTACAAAACCTGGGTATGACTGAGTCAGCTCTAGTTTTTCAATAAGTGCGCCGCGTACGCTTAGCTCTTCATCACCTACTTTTACAATGCTTGTTGCATCTATTTGAGTAAGTGTAAGTACTTCATCAACTAATACATCATCATTTAAAAAGTACACACCTAATGAATCACCAGGTGTGTAAGTAATGTCTGAACCTTCAAGCGAAATTTCAACGTGGCGTACATCTTTAGTTGAGTCGCGACCGGTAATTTTTTGAACTGTTAATAGCTCTGCTTCAAATGGATTTTGCTTTGTGTATTGGCTTGAAGCGGTCGTTGGTGCGCCAAATGGCATTGATACAACTTGACCACCAGCGGCTTCTTGCTGCGCTTTTAAATCAGGTTCGAATGCATCAACTGCACCGGCAATCCATGTTGCAGCTTCATCTTCGTAATCTACATCTAAATCAGCACGTTGATATATGGTTTGCGCACCGAGTTTATTTAAACGCTCTTCAAAATCTTTTGCTGTTTGGCAGAAAAACTCATAGCTAGAATCACCTAAGCCAATAACCGCTATTTTTACATCGTCTAGTTTTGGCGCTTTTTTAGTGGCTAAAAATTCGTGAAGTGTTTCTGCGTCTTCAGGTGGCTCACCTTCGCCGTAAGTAGATACAACGATAGTTAAAAACTTTTCTTTTTTCAGGGCTGTTGGTTTGTAATCTGACATGCTAACAAGCTTAACTGCTAAGCCTCGCGACTCAGCCTGCTCTTTCATTTTGGTAGCTACACCTTTTGCGTTACCTGTTTGCGAACCATATAAAATAGTTAGCGCTGCTGCATCACCCGCAGCCGGTACGCCTGCCGTAGGAGCACCTAACGCAGCCGAATTAGCATTTGCAGCTAAGTAACCACTTACCCACGCTTGTTGAATTGGATTAAGTTCAGCCACTAAACCTTGCAGCTTTTGTACTTGATCTTGCGATAGCGGGCTTGCCGCAGCATTTAGTTGACCTAACAACATGAATCGATTCCCCATAACCCTGAAAATTAAACACAACACACTTTGTGTATTGTTAAAAATGAGTTTTACCTCATCCAGAGCGTATCTGTTGAGGTTTTCTAAGTATGTAGGATAACGGGCTCTGCATAGATAAAAAAAGAATAGAATCTGCTTTGATATTCCATTTAGTTATTAATTTATAAAAATACCTTCAAAAACAGATTAAAGGACGATTATTGCCTTTTATAGCACTTTAAATTAACAATTTTGTAACCTAACTAATGTAGGGTATATTCCTCATTCAAAATAAAAATAGGAACAACTATGTTACACGGGAAATATAAAAATAAACTACTTAGTACCGCATTGTTACTTGGCTCATTACCTGTAATGGCCAATGTAGCTAATGGCGGATTTGAACAATGGACTGGCAATACACCTAGTTCTTGGAGCACTATTGATAGCGGAATCAGCTTAACGCGCTCAACCAGTACAGTTAAAAGCGGTAGTAGCTCTGCTGCTGTCAATGTAACAACAGGGTCGCAAAGTAACACTGATTTACTACAACAAGTTGCTGTAGAAGCGGGTAAAACCTATAACTTTTCGGCTGATGTTTACCACACCGAAGGTAAAATTAAAGCTCGCTTGTATGTAGATGGTTATCAAGGCTATTCAAATCAAGCACAAACTAACCAATGGCAAACAGTTAGCCATAGCTATACAGCAAATAGTGATAAAACAATTAGCGTAGGGCTTAGGTTTTATGATGTAAGTGGATTTGATGGCAGCGAAACCGTATACGTAGATAACTTTTTACCAAATGCTGATGGCAGCGCATCAACAAGTTGTACCGACAATAGCCTTACACTAACGCTTAATACCGATAATTACGGTAGCGAAACTAGCTGGGCCGTTAATAACAATCAAGGTAGTGCTGTTGCTAACGGCAGTGGTTACGCATCAAACACTCAGTATGATGAGCAAATATGCCTAACTGATGGAACTTACACACTTGTTATTAACGACAGCTACGGCGATGGCATGTGTTGTTCAACAGGTAATGGCAGTTATGCACTTAAGCAAGGCTCTACCACATTTGCTAGCGGTGCAAGTTTTAATAATACAGACAGCACAGCATTTACTTTAGGTAGTGGCTCTGGTGATGGCGGCGGGACCAACCCAGCACCCACTGGCTACTATGTTACTGCTCAAGGGCTATCGGGTTATGCACTAAAAACTGAGCTTTATAATATTATTAAAGATCATAATGCACAGGGTTACTCGGCTATTTGGAATTTTTACGACTCATCAGCACGTGATCAATACTTTGAAAACGATAACAGCATATTAGATATGTATAGCGAAAAACCAAACGGTTCAGATAGCTACAATTATACTGCTGTGAGCGATCAATGTGGTAACTATAGTGGAGAAGGCGGCTGTTACAACCGTGAGCATTCATTCCCTAAAAGCTGGTTTGGCGGCACTATTGAGCCAATGAACTCAGATGTGCATCATATTTACGCAACCGACGGTTATGTAAACTCAAAACGTAGTAATTTCCCATTTGGTGAAGTAGCAAGCGCTTCATTTACATCAACCAACGGAAGTAAATTAGGTTCTGCCGCAAGTTCATTAAATTACTCAGGTACTGTATTTGAGCCAATTGACGAATTTAAAGGTGACTTTGCTCGCGCTTATTTTTACATGGCAACGCGCTACGAAAATATAATAGGCGCTTGGCAAACAAAAACGTCCTCAAGTAATGCTGTACTTAATGGTTCAAGCAATCAAGTGTTTGAAAGCTGGGTTGTAGCCATGCTGCTTAACTGGCATAACAGCGATCCTGTAAGCCAAATGGAACTTGACCGCAACCAAGCAGCGTTTGAATTTCAAGGCAATCGTAACCCGTATATCGACCACCCTGAATTTGTAGAAATGATTTGGTAAAAGTTAGCAGTTAAAACAAAAGCCTTTGCAAATGCAAAGGCTTTACCTTTTAGCGTGTAATATTTTTATAAACACAATGCTTTAAGCTAATTATAAGAAACAGCTGCGATAAGTGATTTTTCAGCTCTGTTTTTCATCAACGTTAAAAGTGAATGATGAAAATCTTGAAATATCACCTCACCCCATATTCGCGAATAAACACCAAAATTTGTATTATCTTGCACGGTCGTTTTTAACGTTAAAATCGTATTGCCGCTTTTATCTTCACTTAACTCATATCCACCGTAAAGAGGTGAAAAGTATTCACCGCCTAGTTTTACGTGTTTATCGAGTGCGTCATCGGGGATAGCATCAGGGTCTATATCAAATCTATAATGCATCTGTTTATTTGGTTGCCAGTCGGTTATTACTTCTTTAAACACAACGCCTTTTTGCCAAGTACTTGTGCGAACAGCGCCTATACCGCTAGCATTCATACTTGCCTTTAATGGCTTTGGTACACCAATTAATTGAGTGAGTGAAAAAGGCACTTCCTGTGGTTTTATGTCACTCACATTAGCTAACTGCTGCCACACAACATTGATGGGCGCGTTAATAGCTATTGAATTTGTTACTTCGTATGTTTTTGATAAATGTAAAAAGTTAACTTCAATAGGTGAGAGCAATATAGGTAACAACGCGATTGATAATAAAGAACTATTCGCTTTTTTTATTTTACGTTTTCTAACAAAGCCCGCAAGTAACCCACCAATGCTGGCAAAAAACATAAAAGCAGGCAAAGCCATTGCCACACAAATGCTCCCTTCAAGCAAAGTAATTATACTTACAAATAAAAAAACAAAAATAGGCTGCCAAGCAATCGTGATCATTTGCCTTTTAGTTAATGTTTTTGATTCGTTGTACTCAAAGTGAATACGAATATAGCCAATAGCAACAGGCACTAAAAACATAAATGATATAGAGACTAAGCTACCTAAATTGTAAGCATTGACTAGCTCTACAAACAGCCGCATAAATATGCCGTAAAGCGTACCAAGTAAAATACCAATTGATTTAGGGGAGTTGAGTTGCATCTCTATTCTTTATTGCTGTTATTAACAATCCGAAAGTAACAGAAGTATTATTTCACCACAAATAAAACGAAATTAACGGCTGCTACCAATAAGCTTTTCAAACAAAGCGACTTTTACAACCACTAAGACTAAAGGATAATAACCTGCCATTAACACTATTTCCCGCTATAAACAGTGATCAAATTCTTTAAAAATAAAAACAAGCCATTGATTTATAGTAATTTTAAATCATTTTGTGTAGTTTTATAATTTTTAACGTAAAGCTGATTGTCAGATTAACTGTATTAAAAACAACCATGCACGACCTTTTGCCTATACATCCCAGCCTAAGAGCTGATTTACCCTGCATGTTCAATATTCATTTGCTTTAACAAAAGCCGTATTTATTTGATTAAGCAACAATGTTGCAGGAGAGCGCATGCAAACTACACCACCCGGTGATGCACCATCAAACACGCACAAGGATGCTCAAAGCTACGAGCAACTTCACAAGCCGAGTTCAGAGTTTAATACTCGCGACGAGTATCTTGAACACGAATTACAAATTATGCAGCCTAAACGCTGGCGTCCTAATTTACCGTTTAGAGATTACCGGTTTGAATTTGAAGACACCATTCCAGCAATGGCGGGCACTATTGGTAAAGTCGTTATGGTGGGGGCTATTGCAGCAACATTTGCGGCGCCTCTTGGTTTAAGCGATGCATTTGTTTTAGAAAATGTACGTTACGAATTACTCATTGTTTCTATTTTTATCATCTTATTCTCAGGCTTTATTTTACCAACAGCCAACTTGGCTGGTACTCACGGCCCGCTTATTCCGTTAATTCCTATTGTTGTTGCTGCTGGCGGTCACCCTATGGCGTTTGGCTTACTCATTGGTGCCTTTGGTTTTATTTTAGCCATAACCAAGGGAGGAAGTATGCTCGCGCGCCTAACCAGTAAAGGTGTATGTGGCGGGCTACTTATTTATTTAGGCTTTATTGGTACTATTTCGCAAGTTAAAAAGCTGTTTGCTTGGGCTGAAGCCATTGATATGGCACACATTGCGTTTATTGTTATTTTAGCCACCATTTTATTGTATGCGCTATTAGAGCACTTTAAAAAGCGTTGGTTAGCCGTGCCGTTAAGTTGCCTTATTGGTGGCGTGGTTGCCTTTGCCTTAGGCGCACCGTTTGAGTTTCATACTGCACCGGGTTTACCAAATATGAACCCAGCTTACTGGTGGGGCGAAAACACGGGTTGGATGCTAGGTTTACCAACGCTTGAAAGCTTTGTTGTTGTACTCCCATTTGCAGTGCTCGCCGTTGCTATGTGGTCTCCTGATTTTTTAGGCCATCAAGTATTTCAAAAAATAAGTTATCCGCAACGCACTGAAAAAGTACAAATGAATATCGACGACACCATGCTAAGTGCATCGGTTAGACAAACATTCGGCTCACTTGCCGGTGGTGCTAACTTTGCCTCCTCTTGGGGTACTTATATTGTGCCTGCCGCTATTGCTAAACGCCCTATCCCTGCTGGCGCTATTTTAACTGCATTATTTTGTATTATTGCTGGTTTATGGGGTTACCCTATGGATTTAGCAATTTGGCAGCCTGTATTGTGTGTAGCGCTTATTGTTGGTGTGTTTATCCCGCTACTTGAAGCTGGCATGGAAATGACGCGCGAAGGTAAAACGACGCAATCAGCCGCTATTGTGGTGTTTGCTTCGACCTTGGTTAATCCTGCTTTTGGTTGGTCACTTACTATGTTACTTGATAACTTAGGGCTGATTGGCTGTAAAGAGCGCAGCGCTGAGCTAACTAAAATGAGCCGCTGGGTGATTCCACTTATCATGTTTGTGCTACTTACCACTGTAATGGCAATTGTAGGCATGTTACCCGGTATACCTGCGTTAATGGCTGACTTTAGGCATTAACCTTTAGCTATTACATCTCATATTTACCCACAAAAAAGCACGGCAATTGCCGTGCTTTTTAATACGTGATTTTTAATACACACGGTTAAGCAATTACTGCCAAGAACGCTCAGTCGCTAGTTGTTTTTCAAACGCATCAATTTGTGGGTTTAGCGTTTCGGTTACACCAATAAAGTCTAAACCACTTAACAAACGATCTTTTACCTCTTTACTAATATCAAAACTAATTGGTGCAAACTTACTGCTTGTTAGTGTTTGATTTTCAAGATCGATTTCAATGTTAATATCGTCGTGCTGCTCGCTAAGTACAAACAATTGCTCAAGCGTATCGGCAGGTAATGCAATGGCTAACATTTGGTTGTTACCACAGTTATTAAAGAAAATATCTGCAAAGCTTTCAGCTAAAATAACTTCAAAGCCATATTGCTTCAGCGCCCATGGCGCGTGCTCACGAGATGAGCCACAACCAAAGTTGTCGCGCGTTAATAATATTTGCGCGCCTTGGTAACACGGGCGATTTAAAATAAAGTCAGGGTTTGGCTCGTCGTTATCTAGGTAACGCCAATCATAAAACAATGCTGCATCAAAACCTTCGCGGCTAGTTGATGTTAAAAACTGCTTAGGAATAATTTGGTCAGTATCTACATTGTTTTTATCAAGTGGGGCCATTAAGCCACTAAAAAATACGCTCATTAGGCTTCTCCTCTAATATCAACAAAGTGACCATGTATTGCAGCAGCTGCGGCCATTGCAGGGCTAACTAAATGGGTACGCCCGCCACGACCTTGGCGACCTTCAAAGTTACGGTTAGAAGTAGATGCACAACGCTTGCCTGCTCCTAGGCGGTCATCGTTCATCGCTAAACACATAGAACAACCCGGTTCGCGCCATTCAAAGCCAGCGGCTTTAAAAATATCGGCTAAGCCTTCGTCTTCGGCTTGTTTTTTAACTAAGCCAGAGCCCGGTACAATTAACGCTTCAATGCCGGCTACCACATGTTTGCCTTCAACAATTTTTGCAGCTGCGCGTAAATCTTCAATGCGGCTATTTGTACATGAGCCAATAAATACCGTGTCTACTTTCGCGCTTGATAATTTATCGCCCGCTTTTAAATCCATGTATTTAAGCGCGCTGCGAATAGCATCGGCTTTAATTAAATCTGGTTCTTGGTCTGGATCGGGTATGCACTCATCAACACCAATTACTTGCTCTGGGCTTGTACCCCAGGTAATTTGTGGTTGAATGTCGTCAGCATTTAGCTCAACAACTAAATCAAAGTGTGCGCCTTCGTCTGTTTTTAATGTTTCCCAATATTCAACGGCTGCATCAAAATCTGCGCCTTTAGGTGCAAACGGACGACCTTTTAAGTAATCATAAGTAATTTGGTCAGATGCAATTAAACCCGCTTTTGCACCCATTTCTATGCTCATATTACATAGCGTCATACGGGCTTCCATTGAAAGCGCTTCAATGCCTTCACCACAAAACTCTGCTACATAACCTGTGCCACCAGCGGTACCTAACTTGCCAATTACCGCCATAATTAAATCTTTAGCCGTAACCGTTGGACGCAATACACCGTTAATTTGAATTTTTAACGATTTCGCCTTTTTTTGCTGTAGCGTTTGCGTTGCTAATACGTGCTCAACTTCAGAGGTACCAATACCATGCGCTAATGCGCCAAACGCACCATGCGTAGAGGTATGGCTATCGCCACATACAATGGTTGTGCCAGGCAAAGTAATCCCTTGCTCTGGGCCCATTACGTGCACAATACCTTGATTAATTGAGTTTAAATCGTAAAGCACAATACCAAACTCTTTACAGTTTTTATCAAGCGCCATTAATTGATTTTTAGATACTTCGCTTGCGGCATCAAGTGATCGGCTTTTAGTCGATACGTTATGATCCATCGTTGCAAAGGTTTTTTCTGGGCAACGTACAGTACGGTTTTTTTCACGTAGACCTGCAAAGGCCTGCGGAGAAGTAACTTCATGCACTAAATGGCGGTCAATATAAAGTAAGTCGGTTTGCTCGTTTATGCTGGCAACGGTATGTGCTTGCCAAATTTTGTCGTATAACGTTTGGGCCACTTGCTAATTCCCTAATCTGTTTGAGTTGCAGCATAACGGTGCTGCAACTTTAATATGTTATTAAATGCGTGAAACGATGGCTGCTGCCACATCGCTTGTGCTGTAACCTGCATTTGGATATATATCTGGTGTACCAACGCCTGCTTCTACGGCTTCTGCTACTGCTTTTTCAATCGTACGCGCAGCTTCGTCTTGCCCTAGCGAGTAACGTAGCATTAATGCGGCACTTAAAATTTGTGCTATTGGGTTTGCAACGCCTTTACCTGCAATATCTGGTGCTGAACCGCCTGCTGGCTCGTACAACCCAAAGCCCGATTGATTCAAGCTTGCCGATGGTAATAAGCCCATTGAGCCTGTGATCATGGCGCACTCATCTGACAAAATATCGCCAAATAAGTTATCGCAAAGTAATACATCAAATTGGCTAGGCTGCTTAACTAACTGCATAGCGGCGTTATCTACGTAAATGTAATCTAAGCTTACTTCTGGGTAGTCTTTGCTTACTTCGGTTACGACTTCGCGCCATAATACGCTTGATGCTAATACATTGGCTTTATCAACAGAGGTAACATGGTTACTACGTAGTTTTGCAGCTTCAAAAGCAAAGCGTGCAATACGTTCAATTTCTTTTCGTGAGTATGTTTGCGTATCAAATGCAAACTCTTCTGCACCTTCACCACTGCGGCCTTTTTCACCAAAGTAAATGCCGCCAGTTAGTTCGCGAACACATAAAATATCAAAACCTTTTTCACTAATATCAGCGCGAAGTGGCGACGCTGCACTTAATGCAGGTAATAACTGTGCAGGGCGTAAATTACAAAACAAACCAAAGTGCTTACGAAGCGGCAATAATGATGCGCGCTCAGGCTGCTCGTTTGGTGGTAAGTTTTCCCATTTAGGACCGCCTACCGAACCAAATAAAATAGCGTCTGAGTTTTCGCACGCAGTAAGTGTACTCTCTGGTAATGCTTTACCAAATTCGTCAATGGCTGCGCCGCCAATTGCATAATGCTCGCGGTTTAGGGTAAAACCAAACTTATTGCTCACAGCATCAAGTACTTGCTCTGCTGCTGCCATTACTTCTGGACCAATACCGTCGCCAGCTAATACCGCAACGCTGTAGTTTGTTTTACTCATCCTGCTTTCCTTTGTTGTTTTAAATCAGACACTTTTTGTGCACGATAAATTAAGTTATAAACACGGATCATGGCGCGTACCGACGCTTCAACCACATCCGCTGCAATGCCCGCACCGTGGTAAGGTCGGCCATCGTATTTAGCTATAATATTTACTTGGCCTAATGAGCTTGCACCTTGGCCTGTCGCTTCTAAGTTATATTCAATCATTTCAACGCTCATACCGGTTAAGCGCTCAATAGCTGCAAACGAAGCTTCAACTGGGCCATTACCTGTCGCGGCTTCTTGTTTAGCTTCGCCATCAATGCGCATTCCAATCGTAGAGCTTGCTACCGATTGCGAGTTAGAGGCTGAGTTAACAAATTCTAATTGGTATTTTTCATCTTTGTCGTTAATTTGATTAAAGTAAATCATCGCCTCAAGGTCGTAATCGTATACAGTGCCTTTTTGGTCAGCCAATTCGATAAAGCTTTTGTATAAGCCATCCATATCGTAATCAGATTTTTGATAGCCTAACTCTTCTAAGCGATGCTCAATAACATGACGACCCGAACGCGAAGTCATATTTAATTGGTTGCTTGGCACACCAACGCTTTCTGGCGACATAATCTCATAAGTATTTTGCGCTTTTAATACACCGTCTTGGTGAATGCCAGAGCTGTGTGCAAAGGCGTTTTCGCCAACAATCGCTTTATTTGGCTGTACTGGCATATTACAAATTTTAGCCACTTGGCGAGATGCGCGGTAAATTTCTTCACTTTTAATATCGGTATATACTTTTAAGTGGTCGTGGCGCATTTTCATGATCATCGCCACTTCTTCAAGCGAGCAGTTACCAGCACGCTCACCAATGCCATTAATAGTACACTCAATTTGACGTGCTCCGGCTTGCACTGCAGCTACTGAGTTTGCTACTGCTAGGCCTAAATCGTTATGGCAATGCACACTTAAGCGCGCTTTATCAATATTTGGCACGTTATTCATTAAATGACGGATCATCGCAGCGTATTCGTCTGGCGTTACAAAACCAACGGTATCTGGCAAGTTAATCGTTGAAGCTCCGGCGTTAATTGCCTGCTCAACAATTTTACATAAATCCCAATGCGGCGTACGACCGGCATCTTCACACGAAAACTCAACATCATCAGTATAGTTACGTGCCAATTTAATTGATTTAACAGCCATTGCCGTTGCATCGTCTAAGCTCATACGTAATTTATGTTCAAGGTGCAAAGGGCTTGTAGCAATAAAAGTATGAATACGGCTTTGTTGTGCTGTGCGAAGTGCTTCGCCACAGGCTTCAATGTCTTTAGCAACTGAGCGCGCTAAACCACAAATAATCGGGCCTTTTACTTCGGTTGCAATACGCTGTACCGAGCGAAAATCAGCAGGGCTCGAAACCGGAAAACCCACTTCCATCACATCCACATTCAAGCGGCTAATTGTATGTGCTAATTGAATTTTATCATCTTCAGTAAGGCTTGCTTTAAGCGCCTGTTCGCCATCACGTAAGGTGGTATCAAAAATCCATACTTTATCTTGCTCTTGCATAACTGCCCCTCATTCCTATGTTACCCAAATTTCAATTAATCCCAGCCGCGAGATAAAAAAAACCCCGCAATTGCGGGGTTTTTAGTGTTCAACTCGATGCAAACACACTAATCCCCGCTCACTGACCATAGCAGTAAGAGGTTAATTTTTAGTGTAATTAAACGAATAATATGCATCTTGTTTTCTTGTGTGTGTGTTCAGTGAAGCCTATTTTTAACATTACAAAGCGACGGAAGCAAGCATAAAAATTCCACAAAACAGATTTAAAAACGATTCAATTGGGTTTTTTAATTCAAACAAGGCGCCTATAAAGAATTAAAATAACAAATTCGTGACTAGTGACGCTTAAATTAATAAGCACTGCAATATACCGTGCTTATATTAACTTTTTACAATTTTTTTAAGCTATGCTTCTTTACTCGTTTCTCTTACGTAATGCCCGGCTCCACGAGTAATATAACGCAGCTGCCAAATAACGCGCTCAATTAATTCGTCGCGTTGCAATCCTTCTATATCGAGCGCTTCTGCACCCGCATTAAATACGAGCGTTACCATAGATTCCGCCTGAATATAGGCATGCATAGCATTACATTTAGTTTCGCTTTCTAAATAATGAGCCAGCTCTAAAATAAAATGTTTTACCTCGCGGGCTACAGCGGCTCTAAATGCTTTAGAAGTCCCAGAGCGTTCTCGCAGCAACAACCTAAATTGGTTACTTGAGTTATCAATAAACTCCATAAAAGTAACCACTGAGGTATTTATAACACTGCCGCCATCGTTTGCTATTCGTCTGCGTGCTTGACGCATTAGTTGGCGAAGAGTTAAACCGGCTTCGTCTACCATGGTTAAACCTAGCTCATCCATGTCTTTAAAATGACGATAAAAAGAAGTTGGGGCAATACCAGCTTCTCGTGCTACTTCGCGTAAACTTAAATTCGAAAAACTATGATCAGCACTCAGCTGATTAAATGCCGCTTGAATTAACGCCTGTCGTGTTTTTTGTTTCTGTTGCGCTCTAACACCCGACATCAACAGCTCCCTGAATTATTTTATATGAATATTTAGTGATATTAGCTCAATTGTACAGTCTAATACTTGACGACGAGAGTTTGAAATACTATTTTAGCTTACAGTTGTACGCTGAGATTGAGAATTATGAATAAACCACCGATTATTTGGACAAACGTCCTATTTTTTAGCCTAACCTTTTTGGCGGCTGCCACACTTGTACCTTGGTACGCCATTAGCTACGGATTTACCAGCGCGCATTGGATTGCTTTTGTTGGCTGCATGTTTTATGCAGGCTTATCAATTACTGCCGGCTACCATCGATTATGGGCACATAAAACCTATAACGCACACCCTGCAGTTGAATTTATTTTTGCGCTTGGCGGTGCTTTTGCACTACAAAACAGTGCTTTGCATTGGAGTAGCGATCACCGTATACATCACGGTCAAGTTGACGACCCAATAAAAGACCCTTACGCGGCTACCAATGGTTTTTGGTATAGCCATATCGGCTGGATGTTACGTGACTACCAAGGCGATAGCTACAACGACTATAGTAATTGTCGTGATTTACAACGAAATAAAGTCGTTATGTGGCAACATAAGCACTACTTAAAACTAGCTATTGCTATGAACGTAGGTTTGCCTCTTGCACTTGGTTTATTAGTTGGTGATGTGTGGGGTATGTTAATTCTTGCAGGTTTACTACGCTTAGTACTAAGCCAACACTTTACCTTTTTTATAAATTCGGTTGCACATATTTGGGGCTCTCGCCCATACACCGAAAAAAATACGGCACGCGATAACGGCTTTTTAGCGTTATTTACATACGGTGAGGGGTATCACAACTTCCATCATATTTTTGCAAGCGACTACCGTAACGGTATTAAATGGTTTCATTACGATCCAACAAAATGGATGATCCGCTCTTTAGCAGCTGTTGGTTTAGCTAATAAATTGAAGCGTACACCTGTTGAACGTATAGAAAAAGCAAAGGCCGAAACGCTAATGAGCAAAACGCAAACGCGTCTTGCAAAATTGCCTTTAGCACAAGATAAGATTACATTATTACAACAAGAGTACGATTTACTGCTGAAAAAACTGCAAAATTATTGTTCACTACAAAAACAAGTGTTAGAAGTTAAAAAAAATAACATGGCAAAGCAGTGTGAACGCTCAGCATTAATGGCACAATACCATGAGTTGGAAGCCGCCTGGGAAAATCAAAAACAGGCATGGCTAGCACTTAATGCGAGGTTATTAAAAGCCTCTTTTAATTAATTTAGGAGTGGCTGTGGCCAAACAACCAGAACAAAAAAAAGTACCCGTGACATACCAATATGATGCAATAATTATTGGCACGGGTCCTGGCGGTGAAGGTACTGCCATGAACCTTTCAAAAAACGACAAAAAAGTAGCGGTTATTGAACGCCAAGAATCAGTTGGTGGCGGTTGTGTACATTGGGGAACAATTCCTTCAAAAGCGCTTCGCCACTCTGTTAGCCGCTATATTGAATACAAAGCAAATCCGTTATTTAATGTTGGTGAGCGCCCTAGCCGCTTAACATTTCCTGATATTTTACGTCACGCAAGTTCTGTTATTTCTAAGCAATCTAATTTACGTAGTAGCTTTTACGATCGTAACCGCATTCATATGTTTCAAGGTGATGCGAGCTTTGTAGATAAGCACACAATTGAAGTAAAAAGAAATGATGGTTCAACTGAGCGACTGACTGCTAAAACGATTGTTATAGCAACGGGGTCGCGCCCTTATCGACCACCAGAAGTCGATTTTACGCATTCTCGTATTTACGAAAGCGACACTATTTTAGGTCTCAAACACGACCCTCACCGCGTACTTATATACGGCGCTGGTGTAATTGGTTGTGAGTACGCTTCTATATTTAAAGGTTTAGGCGCTAAAGTTGATTTAGTTAATACACGCGACCGACTACTTGCTTTTATGGATGCTGAAATATCTGACGCGCTTAGCTATCACTTTTGGAACAGCGGTATTGTTATTCGTCATAACGAAGAGTTTGATAGAATAGAGACCCGTGACGACTGCGTTATTATGCATTTAAAATCAGGCAAACGCGTAAAAGCTGACTGTATTTTATTTGCTAATGGCCGTACTGGTAACACTGATACATTAAACCTTGAAGCCATTGGTTTAAAAGCCGATAGCCGTGGCCAATTAAAAGTTAACGAAACATATCAAACAGAAGTTGATAACGTTTACGCTGTAGGTGATGTAATTGGCTATCCAAGCCTTGCTAGTGCTGCGTTTGACCAAGGTCGCATAGCTGCTGATGCAATTGCATGTGGTAACTGTGATGACAGACTGATTGTTGATATTCCGGCCGGTATTTATACCATCCCAGAAATGAGCTCAGTCGGTAAAACCGAGCAAGAGCTTACAGCCGCTAAAGTACCATATGAAGTTGGCCGTGCTCAGTTTAAGCATTTGGCACGTGCGCAAATTGCGGGCACTGAAGTAGGTAGTTTAAAAATATTATTCCACACTGAAACCAAAGAAGTACTTGGCGTACATTGTTTTGGCGAGCGTGCATCTGAAATTGTTCACATTGGCCAAGCCATTATGGAACAGAAAAATGGTGGCAATAATATCGACTACTTTGTAAATACCACATTTAACTACCCGACCATGGCTGAAGCCTACCGTGTTGCGGCATTAAATGGTTTAAATCGCTTATTTAAATAAGTAGTTTTAAAAGCCTTTATAAATAGGTAACAAAAAACCCGCAACTTAGCGGGTTTTTTACTTTTAAACAGTTTTAAAGTTTATTTAAGTAGCTATTACTTATGGTACTTAGCACTTAGCTCATGTACTGCATTAATGAATACACCAGCATTTTCAGGGTCTACATCTGGTGTAATACCGTGGCCTAAATTAAACACGTGGCCATTGCCTGTACCGAAGTCTTCTAAAATAGTGCCTACTTCTTGGCGAATACGCTCTGGTGTACCGTGTAACATAGATGGGTCCATATTACCTTGTAGAGCTACTTTATCACCCACACGGCGTTTAGCGTCGCTAATATTAATAGTCCAATCAAGACCAATTGCATCACAACCTGTTGCTGCAATAGCTTCAATCCATTGACCACCATTTTTAGTGAACAAAGTAACCGGTACTTTACGACCATCGTATTCACGAATTAAGCCATCTACAATTTTATGCATATATTGCAGTGAAAATTCGTTGTAATCGCGCGGGCTTAATACACCACCCCATGAGTCAAATACCATTAGCGATTGCGCGCCAGCTTTAATTTGAGCATTTAAATAATCAATAACTGAGTCAGCTAACTTATCGAGTAATAAATGAAGTGTTTGCGGCTCTGCAAACGCCATTTTTTTGATTTTACCAAATACTTTACTGCTACCGCCTTCAACCATATAAGTTGCTAGCGTCCAAGGTGAACCAGAAAAACCAATAAGCGGTACTTCACCTTTAAGTTCACGACGAATAGTGCTTACTGCATTCATTACGTAGCCAAGCTCGTCTGTAGGGTCTAACTTTGGAATTTTTTTAACATCAGCAAGTGATGAAATAGGACGTTCAAACTTAGGGCCTTCGCCAGTTTCAAAGTAAAGACCTAAACCCATCGCATCTGGAATCGTTAAAATATCACTAAATAATATAGCGGCATCTAACGGGTAGCGACGTAATGGCTGCAGTGTTACTTCACATGCAAGCTCAGCATTACGGCACAGGCTCATAAAATCGCCCGCTTGTGCACGTGTAGCGCGATACTCTGGTAAATAGCGTCCTGCTTGGCGCATCATCCATACCGGAGTTACATCAACAGGTTGTTTTGCAAGTGCACGTAAATAACGGTCGTTTTTTAATTCGCTCATGGCGTAAATGATCCTAAGACTTGTATAAATTGTGCAAGATTGTACCACCATATTCTCCGACCCTCTATTGCTTAGGGACGAAAACAGCTTTACCTAGAGGCAGATCAATATAATGGCGTGCTTTGATCCATTTTGATTATAAAATAAGCAAAAAAAGAATAACATTTAAAACTTTTTATTAATATGTTTGCAACATTACAAAAACCTTGTTATTGTTTGTCCCGCGTTAACAAAAACAATAATAAAAATCTTAAAACAATAAAAATAAATGTTTTAAAATAATAACAATAAAAATCATCTCATAAAAATAAGAAAGCTTGTTATAACAAGTCACTGAAAGAAATTAGACCACCGTAACTGGTGGTTTTTTCTTGCCTAAAATAAAATCTCTCGCCTTAGATTATATAAAAAGGTACACCCCTCAAAGTAGCTCAACTTTACTTGTTGATATACGCGCAAATTAAATATATCTTGATGTACATAAACTTATTATATTCTAATTGAAAGACCAACCCAGCTAGGAGAACAGTTATGCTGACGCGTGTAGAAAAAGCTCAACAAAAATGGGGTGGTAGCCACACAGTAATTGATAAATGGCTAAACGAACGCCAAGACCTTATTGTACTTTATTGCAAAATTGCAGGTTTTACGCCGTATGAAAAACAAGATCAAGCATTGCCAGAGCCAAAACTAATTGAATCATTTTGCCAACTTTTAATGGATTACCTATCTGCGGGCCATTTTGAAGTGTATGACGATATAGCAAAAGCATGTGAAAAAAAGGGCTTACAGAGCCAAGAGCTTGCAAACTCTATTTACCCGCGTATTTCCAGTACAACCGACATAGCGTTAGATTTTAATGATAAGTACGCTGAAGTAGACAAAGAAGACTTGTTAAAGGGTTTTGATGATGACTTGTCTGTTATTGGTGAGGCATTAGAAGCACGCTTTGCACTTGAAGATGAGCTTATTGATAACTTGTTTTCTAATCACGCAAACTAATATGTTATTTACGCATATTAAAAAAGGGACCTAAGGTCCCTTTTTGCATTTACACAATAAACTTATTATTGTGCTGGTGCTTCTTCATTTTGAATTTCAAGTAATTCAACTTCAAATACAAGTGTTGAATTAGCTGGAATCTTACCTAAGTCACGGTCGCCGTAAGCAAGTTCTGAAGGAATAGTGAACTTGTACTTAGAACCCACTGACATAAGTTGTAAACCTTCAGTCCAACCAGCAATTACGCGGTTAAGAGGGAAAGTTGTAGGTTCGTTACGTGCATATGAGCTATCAAACTCAGTACCGTCTAATAAAGTACCTTTGTAGTGTACTTTAACTACGTCTGTTGCCACTGGCTTTTCGCCTTCGCCTTCGCTAAGTACTTCGTACTGTAGGCCAGACTCAGTTACTGTAACGCCTTCTTTTTTAGCGTTGTCAGCTAGGTATTTAACACCCGCGTCTTTGCTTTTTTCAGACTCTACTTTTGCTTTTTCTTCTTGCTTAGTACGTACTGATGTATCTAGTTCAGTTAATACTTCGCGAATTTTTTCTTCGTCAATTTTTGCATTACCAGCAAGTGCATCTTCAAAACCACGAATTAAAAGTGCTTGGTCTAGTTCAATACCAATTTCAGTTTTGTCTGCTAGATCTTTATTTAAAAAGTTACCTACAGATGCACCAATACCGTATGCTTGTTGCTGTTCAACAGTGTCTAGCTTAACTTCTGCTTGCTCTTTTTTTGCTTCTTGATTACAAGCTGTAAGCGCTAAAACTGACGCTGCAATCAATGACAATTTAATCGTCTTTTTCATTTTAAATCTCCGACACACTTTGCAGTTGTCATTTATTGTATTATTACTAGTTAAAGATTAACGGCCTACATGATAGGCTGCTTGTTTAATGACTAAATTTCACATTGTTAGCTAAACTAAAAACATATCCAGTGATTAGACAAACAACCTAGGCATTCAACGCGTCCTAGTCTAACCTCTCAGTCACTAAGAGTTAAGAGGAAATACCTGTAATATGTCGATATTTCGTACTTTTTTAATCGTATTTAGCTGTTTTTTAGCCATCGC
Organism: Pseudoalteromonas sp. C8; assembly: GCF_011378685.1. NCBI lineage: Bacteria > Pseudomonadati > Pseudomonadota > Gammaproteobacteria > Alteromonadales > Pseudoalteromonadaceae > Pseudoalteromonas > Pseudoalteromonas sp. C8. The sequence continues at coordinate 8,514 of NZ_WTKT01000011.1, read as the reverse complement.
CTGTACCGATAAAAAACAACACGCTGTAGCAAGTTACGAACATGCTGCACAAGGTGCGTTTTCATCAACACTGTCAAACGATGGTAAATACAGTTTGATCTCCTCTATCAACCATGGGGTCGCCCTGTGGGATAATCAACAGCAGGTACTAAAATACCAATGGTTTCAGCAGCAAGATCAAGACAGTTTGGTATACGCCGTTGCTATTGCTTTTGATAACAGCGTGGCTGTTACCGCCGAAAAAACCACGTTTGCTGTGTGGGATATAGCCACAGGCAAAAATAGAGGTTATTACAAAATACAAAAAGCCAGTATTCGCGATATTGCCATTAGCAATCAAGGCCGTAGTGTTTTATACGGCCGTAGCGACGGCGTTGTCGTATTTGTAAACCTAGAAACCGGACGTCGTATTGAGTTTTTAGGTCATCAAGATAAAGTTAACACTGTTGACCTATCACCTAACGGACGCTTTGCTTTGAGTGGCTCTAACGATTATGTTGCTTACTTTTGGGATACACGTACAGGGCAAGTAATTCATCGTTTTAATCACCCAACGCGTGTTACCCAAGTAACGCTCGATCCACAAGGTCGCTATGCGTTTACGGCCGATAGTATGGCACAAGCAAATGTATGGAAGCTGACTACAGGTGATCTTGTGAGTAAACTGAAGTATATTGCGCGTCAGAAAATTTTTACTGCTGTGCGTTTTAACGAACAAGGCACTTTGCTTGCAACTGGCTCGCCAAATAAGCGCGTAGATTTATGGCAAATACCAAGCGGTGAAAAAATTCAAACTTGGCAGGTTACCCCGCGCGAAGGCAGCAAGCCTAAATCGGCGGTGGTGCTAGATGTGACATTTACAGATAACGGTAAGTCGTTGTTAACCGAAAGCTCCAGCGGTATCGCAGAGCGATTTATTATACGAGAGAATAATGAACACAATTGAACATCGCTTAATGGAACTTGAAGCCAAAGTGGCTTTTCAAGACGAAACAATTGAAGTCTTAAATGATGAAATAAAAGTGCACCAGCAACTTTTAGCGAAAATGAAACGCCAAACCGAGCTGCTAGCAGAAAAAATTAAAGAGTCGCAGTCATCATCGTCTATGATGTCTGAAGCACCTGAGCCGCCTCCGCCGCATTACTAAAACAGGTAAAAGTTAGGCAATAAAAAACCGGGTTAGTCGCCCGGTTTAAACACACCAATTACTTGTTCAAATTGACGAGTAGATGCCTGAACAGCGTTATCTGGTTGCGCCATTTTATGGCCACACTCAACACACTCTACTTTTTCAACATCATGTTCTCTGTAAAGCATCATAGTATCCATGGCTTTGCAGTCAGGGCACGATGCACCAGCAATAAATCGCTTTTTTTTTCTCACAACATTTTTCCTGTGGTTTGAACTACCGCTATTTTATCGTATAACTTCACTTGTTGATACGCTTGATAAGAGCATTAAGTTCTATGGTATGATAACGCCAACTTAACAAGGGCACAGTAAAGTAACGCATTCATGATCCAAATATCAGAAATAGAACTACTTCGTGGCGGAAAAGCCTTATTAAAAAACGCATCAGCTACGTTATTCCCAGAGCACAAAGTAGGCCTTGTTGGCGCTAATGGCTGTGGAAAATCAACGTTATTTGGTTTACTAAAATCTGAATTGCAACTCGATGCCGGTAATTGCAGCATTCCAAAAGATTGGTCTATTGCCTCAGTAAAGCAAGAAACCCCTGCCCTTGAAATAAGCGCAATTGATTATGTACTGCAAGGTCACCCAGAATACTACGCTATGCGAATAGCACTGCGTGAGGCCGAGCAAAATAACGACGGCGACACACAAGCCAAAGTACATATTCAGCTTGAAAACATTAAAGGCTACAGCATTGAATCAACCGCAGGTGAGCTATTACATGGTCTAGGCTTTGCCAATAACCAAATAGAAAACCCTGTAAGCTCGTTCTCAGGTGGTTGGCGCATGCGTTTAAACCTTGCCCAAGCACTTATACGCGATGCTGATTTACTGCTTCTCGATGAGCCAACAAACCATCTTGATTTAGATGCCGTTTATTGGCTTGAACGCTTTTTACGCGCTTATACAGGCACCCTTGTACTTATATCGCATGACCGTGAGTTTTTAGATGCGGTGGTTGACCAAATTTGGCATGTAGATAAGCAACTTATTAACGTGTACAAAGGTAACTACTCGCAGTTTGAACGCCAAAAAGCAGAGCGTTTACTACAACAACAAGCAATGTTTGATAAACAACAAGATCAAATTGCGCACCTTGAGCAGTTTATAACGCGCTTTAAAGCAAAAGCCAGTAAAGCTAAACAAGCACAAAGCCGTGTAAAAGCACTTGAACGCATGGAAAAACTAGCGCCGGCACATGCCGACTCGCCGTTTAACTTTGAGTTTGCAGAGCCAAAAGCATTACCAAACCCACTAATGACAATAGATAAAGCCAAAGCGGGTTATGGTGACGTCACTATTTTAAATAATATAGAGCTAAACCTTGTACCAGGTAGCCGAATTGCTTTATTAGGTCGAAATGGCGCGGGTAAATCAACGTTAATTAAACTGCTTTCTGGTGATTTAGAGCCGCAAGCTGGCGAAGTTATTCAGCATCACGGATTAAATATTGGTTACTTTGCGCAGCATCAGCTGGAATCTCTTGATTTAAAAGCCAGTGCAATAACGCACATACAACGACTAGACCCAAAAGCCACTGAGCAATCACTACGTGACTTTTTAGGTGGTTTTGCCTTTATTGGCGATAAAGCACTTGAGCCTGTTGCCCCATTTTCGGGCGGCGAAAAAGCACGTTTAGTACTTGCCATGTTGGTATATCAAAAACCAAATTTATTACTACTCGATGAGCCGACTAACCACCTTGATTTAGAAATGCGCCATGCACTTGTTATGGCATTACAAGGGTTTGAAGGCGCTATGGTTACCGTATCGCATGATCGCCACATGCTTAAAAATACCGCCGATGAGTTTTACCTTGTAGATGACGGCAAAGTGACCCAGTTTGGCTACGACCTAGATGCGTATTATCAATGGTTACTTAACGCCAATAAAGAAGCAGTTAAAGCGCAGCAAAACGACGAGCCTAAAGCAAACCCAGGTGTTAATCGTAAGGAGCAAAAGCGCCTCGAAGCCGAGTTTAGAAAAGCTGTTCAACCACTTAAGAAGCAAATTGAAAAGCTTGAAAAACAACTTGATAAACACTCAGCAGAACTTAGCGAAGTGGAAGTTGCACTTGGCGATAACGAGCTTTATAACGATGACAACAAAGCAACGTTAAAAGAGCTAATAGCAAAACAAGCGACATTAACACCCAAAGTAAACGACATCGAAGAAGAGCTACTCATGGCCCTTGAAGAGATGGAAGAAAAAGAACAGGCCTTTGCCGATGAACTTGCTTAACAGCAACGATTTTTGGCAATTTGCATGTCAGCTTTATAGCGAAGGTGGCATGCAAGCACGCCTGTTGGATTATCAAAACCAGCAAGGTAAAAACGTTAACCTGTGCTTGCTGCTTTATTACCTAGATTCTCTCAATCTAGTAATTAGCCAAGCCCAGCTAAACAAGCTTGAACAATCAATTAGTGAGTTTGACCAACAGCTATTAAAGCCCCTACGCGCCACCCGCGGCTATTTAAAAACCAATCAAACCGAAATTGCAGATTATGCTGCAATTCGTAAAGAACTGCTCAGTGCCGAGCTTAAGCTAGAAAAACAACAACAACAGATGTTAATAACCACAATTAATAGCTTTGCCCTAACACCTTGCAGCACGCCAAATAACACATCGTTATATTTGTAAAAGCTCTCATGTAGGTCGTGCTTTAGCGCGTTAATTTTTATAACGAGATAATTCATGGCTAAAAAGCCATTTCCTACGGGTAACCAAATCTTGTAGGAGCCAGTTTTAGCTGCGAATAAATTTTAAATTAAATAATTCATACGTTTTCACGGAAATATTTAAATGATATATTTACAATAAAAGAAATAATTAATAAAACGATTCCACTTACTATGGTAGATACAATAAAAAATGGATCAACATAACCTAAATATATATACCCTAGAAACTGAAAGGTAACACAACCTAATAATACTGGAAGAAGTAACGCTCCTACTTTTTTCTTGATAAAAAAATTAGTAGCAATTGAGGTTGTCAATCCTATAAGAATTAATACAATAATTCCTAAAACACCATCATTCATGATTTAACTCCCTATATTCAGGTTATTATTTTACCTATTTATTCAAGTACGAATTTATGGAGTGTAGCTCCATGTACAATTCAGCTCCAAGTAGTAATATCCTCCAGCTCCGTTGGGGAACTGCCATAACTCGCAACTAGAATGCAAACTTCCTGATTCACCATGCAAAATAGGGTCATAGTTTCCTTCTTCAGCAATACGAAGCAAAACGCCTTCAGGAGGGCTTGCGTCATGACCACATATATCGCTTGTAGTGTTTTGAGTTGAACTACAATAAGCAGTATCTCCAAACTTAACAACTCCTAGATAGTATAATTCAGCTCTTTCTTGCAAAAGGGCTCGAATTATGACAGAACCAAAAAGTGTCTTAATTTCAATTTTATCTGCTAAGTTATCTATGTCCCTATACATGTTCTGAATAAATTGTATATCGCAAGCATATTTACTTGAGCTTCCTGAGTAGCATAGGTCATGTTGATTACAAGAGTTTTCAAATGGATAATCTGGAACTAGGTAAGTATTCCAACCAGTCCCACAACCATTAGCACTGACAGAATTGGCGATCACATTTGTACTTAAAGCATTAAGATTTCCAGACGAAACAGAGCTAAAATTTTCCACTCCACTTATAAAGCTTTCAGTTTCATTAAAAGCATTTTTTAGAGCATTATAAGTTGAAATATCTTCTAATGTACCATTAGGCAATGCTCTTCTTGTCGCCAAAAGCTCATATACTTCATCCCTAACCACGTAGCGTTCAGCTTTAGATGTTTTTAAGTTGACAATTATATAATCCCCCTCACCACTGTATAAAGCTAAAGACTCGAACTGAGATGAAGAGCTACAAGAATCACAAGTTAATACAGAATACTCGGAAGCAGCATCACTATTCAGTGGAACCAAAGCAAAGCAAAGCAGGAAGAATTATTTTATAAATGTTACGCAACATAAAGTCCCTTTCGATTCATTATTAATGTTTATATTGATATCAATTTTTTAACATAAAAAATAAAGAAGCTAAAGTCAACTATTGAACATAAAGAAAACTTACCCAAAATATGGAAGCCTGACACCAAATAAACAGTGGACTAATATATTTTAACAACTTTACCCTTATTATATTTCCCATCACTAACTTCACTTAACTTTGTTGATCCAAATCAACTTCTCAATCACGCTTTTTATAATCAACAAAGTAGCTTGATCTGGATCATATCAGCCTCTGCCAACTCGCACTATGATGAACCCATAGACATTAGGAGGCATTTATGGACGTATTCTTCAGAGACTTTTTTAGTGACCCAGTACTATTTTTATCATTTGGTTTTCTGGGAGTCGTGATCAGTTTATGCCTTTTCTTTGTGTACTTTTTTATCAAGAAAGTGCATGACGACCAAACACCCAATTAGAATTAAGCACGACGCGCAAAGCCCCTTATCAACTTGTTTGATTAGGGGCTTTTTATTGCCAAAAATTTGTTACACTAATACTTCAATTAGCTGGGTAGTTATAAATAATGCTTACAAATTTCAAGCCTGCGTGGTGGATGAGTAACCGTCACGTACAAACAATTATGCCGCGTTTCTTTCGTCCTTTTCATAATACGCGTTATCAATTAGAGCTGCTTGATACCCCTGACGGTGATTTTTTAGAGCTTGCCTGGTCACTACCAAAAAATGACGATGCCCCGCTGGCTATTGTATTACATGGCCTTGAAGGCAATATTAATAGCTTTTATGCCAAGGGTATGATGAAAGCATTAAAAAAGCAGGGCTTTAACGTTGTATTAATGCACTTTCGTAATTGTTCAACTGAAGTTAACCGCTTACCCCGTGCTTATCACAGTGGTGAAACTGGCGATCTAGATTTTTTTATCAAACAACTCAAGCTGCAATTTCCAAACCGGGCTTTACTGGCGGTTGGTTTTTCACTCGGTGGTAATGTGCTCGCTAAATATCTAGGAGAGCAAGGCGAGCAATGTTTACTTGATGGCGCTGCGGTTGTGTCTGCACCTTATGATTTGTCAGCATCATGCCAAGTAATACGTAAAAGCTTAGCAAAAATTTATCAGAAGTATTTGCTCGATCGGATGAAGAAGTCCATGCACCGTAAACTGCCGCAAATCAAGCAACAAATTAATTTAACGCCAGAGCAATTACTGGCCATTGATGATTTATGGCTGTTTGATGAGCAACTCACCGCACCGTTGCATGGTTTTAACGGCGCTGAAGATTATTACCAACAAGCCAGTGCCAAGGCCTATTTAAAACACATCACCACACCGACTTTAATTATTCACGCCAAAGATGACCCTATGCTATCGATTAAAGCAGTACCTAGTAGGCAAGATGTGAGTGAGCATGTTACGCTGCGTATCTCAGAAAAAGGCGGCCATGTTGGTTTTATTACGGGTAATAACCCATTAAAACCGGTTTACTGGTTAGAGCAAATCGTGCCTGAGTACTTCAATCAGGTAGTTAAAAAAGAGCCACTATGATCATTCCACTCCAACAACTCGATAAAGACACACTCTACAATTTAATTGAAAGCTATGTTTTGCGTGAAGGCACCGATTACGGTGAAGTAGAAGCAAGCATTGAATCTAAAGTTAACCAAGTTAAGCTACAGCTTAAAAATGGCGAAGCCATGGTATTTTTCTCAGAATTACATGAGTCAGTAACTATTATTTCGAAGGGCGAATTTAAAGCGCTGCAAAGTGAAGAGCATCAAGCACAGTCGTTTGATTAAGGCGTAGTACTTGTAACTTTTGAGTTGAACGTACACAATGGCTTTTTACCCAAAGAGCCAAAACATGATAAAACTCAGCACTCTAGTGGTAGCCATATCACTAGCATTAACTAGCCAAGCCCAAGCAGAACAAACAATAACAGCATCTGAAAAGGCAATTAAGCTCGCTAAAGACACTATTTTAATTGATACCCATATCGACGTACCTTACCGAATTCATAAAAACTGGGTTGATGTAACTAAAGCGACAACTGATGGCGACTTTGACTACCCTCGCGCTGTAAAAGGCGGTTTAAACGCACCGTTTATGTCAATTTATATTCCTGCGCATTTGGAATTTGAAGGTAAAGGTAAAAGCTATCAGCTAGCCAATCAAATGATTGATAGTATGGAAGCCATAGCCCAGCGCGCGCCCGATAAGTTTGCTATTGCTAGCTCAAGTAGTGATATAGAGGAGCAATTTAAACAAGGTAAGCTCTCTATCGCAATGGGTATGGAAAATGGCTCTCCAATCGAAGGGGATATGAAGAATCTTCAGCATTTTTACGAGCGTGGCATTCGCTACATCACGCTAGCGCACTCGCAAAGCAACCATATTTCGGACTCGTCTTACGATATACGCCGTAAATGGAAAGGCTTAAGCCCATTTGGTAAAAAGCTTGTCACTGAAATGAATAATATTGGTATGTTAATCGATGTATCACACATCTCTGATGATGCGTTCTATCAGGTTATGGATCTATCTAAAACGCCGGTAATTGCCTCACATTCATCACTTCGTAAATACACACCAGGCTTTGAGCGTAATATGAATGACGATATGCTATTGGCACTTAAAGAAAATGGCGGCGTTATTCAAATCAACTTTGGCTCAAGCTTTGTTACTGCTAAAGCAGGCAGTTGGGGCAAGCAATTAAAAAGCACAAAAGAGTCTGCTAAAAAAGAAGGCACTAAGTTAAGCAACGATTTTGATGCTGCGTACCGTGCTAAAAATCCATACCCATTTGCAAGCCTTGAACAGGTGCTTGATCATATTGATCACGTAGTTGAGCTAATTGGTATTGATTATGTAGGTATTGGCTCTGATTATGATGGTGTGGGCGATTCATTACCTATCGGCTTAAAAGATGTATCTAGCTACCCTAATCTTGTTCAAGGTTTAATGGACAGAGATTACAGCGACAAAGATATTAAAAAGATTTTAAGCGGTAATTTATTAAGAGTGTTAAAACAAGCTGAAGAATATGCTAAAAAGCATTAAAGCTTTTATCATATATTAGTAATTGGCTAAAAGCCCAAGAGCTAACTCAATATAAGCACGGCCTAGCCGTGCTTTTTTTATATCTAAGAGCTCAGTTATTTTCAGCAACCTTTTTCCTCGGGTTTCGTAAAACTCAACCCAAGCTACGGCAATAAAGCTATACCTAGGAGCAAATCACTTTTCTTCAGGCATTAAAAAAGGCCACCTGAGTGACCTTTTTCTAACAATTGACTTTAAAGTTAATTATTACGCTACGATAGTTGCTA